>NZ_CP019966.1:5052500-5269926 GCF_003031265.1 Rhodopseudomonas palustris
TGGGTTTCCCCATTCGGAAATCCACGGATCAAAGCTTCTTCGCAGCTCCCCATGGCTTATCGCAGCGTAGCACGTCCTTCATCGCCTCTCAGCGCCAAGGCATCCGTCGAACACCCTTAAGGCACTTGATTGCTCTCATTATCAATGTCCACACACTCGGCAGAATGTACTTGCGACACACCCCGAAGGGCCATCGTCGCAAACGGACATTGAATGAAAAGACCAGTTATTGCTTCGTAAGATCGAACCGATGGCGTGCGGTCAAGCTCGCCAACAAAGACCGTTTTACAACACGCAGGTCTTGCGACCGGCATGCGCCGAAAACGATCTGGAGATACGCGAACGGCGCCAAGTAGATTGCTCTACAAGACCCGAACCCGGATCGATCTCCTCTTCACGATGTCAGAAAACCCGCCAGGCTGCGCATTGCGCAAAGCCGGCGAATACAAGTTGCGGACGATGAGCCATCGTCGCTGTCCGGATGACAGCAACGAGGCGAAGCCGAGGTTACGATGATGTTCGTTCGATGATAGTCCATCTGGTGGAGCCAGACGGGATCGAACCGACGACCTCATGCTTGCAAAGCACGCGCTCTCCCAGCTGAGCTATGGCCCCGTAACCAGAAGACGAATGCAGCGCTCGACAAAATGGTGGGCCTGGGAAGACTTGAACTTCCGACCTCACGCTTATCAAGCGCGCGCTCTAACCAACTGAGCTACAAGCCCTCAGCACGAGAGGCCGCAAGCAAACCACCAGCCGGCAGACGCCAGGCCGATCGACTTGCGCGCACCCCAGGCGCGTGTTCGTCCGCGAAGAAAGAGAAACGAAGACGGCGAAATCCCGCCAATGAGGCTCGTATGACTTAGAGCCTCTGATGTTTCTAAAACAGGTCGATAACAGCAAGCTGTTGAAGACCCATCCTTAGAAAGGAGGTGATCCAGCCGCAGGTTCCCCTACGGCTACCTTGTTACGACTTCACCCCAGTCGCTGACCCTACCGTGGCCGGCTGCCCCCATTGCTGGTTAGCGCACCGTCTTCAGGTAAAGCCAACTCCCATGGTGTGACGGGCGGTGTGTACAAGGCCCGGGAACGTATTCACCGTGGCATGCTGATCCACGATTACTAGCGATTCCAACTTCATGGGCTCGAGTTGCAGAGCCCAATCCGAACTGAGACGGCTTTTTGAGATTTGCGAAGGGTCACCCCTTAGCTTCCCATTGTCACCGCCATTGTAGCACGTGTGTAGCCCAGCCCGTAAGGGCCATGAGGACTTGACGTCATCCCCACCTTCCTCGCGGCTTATCACCGGCAGTCTCCTTAGAGTGCTCAACTAAATGGTAGCAACTAAGGACGGGGGTTGCGCTCGTTGCGGGACTTAACCCAACATCTCACGACACGAGCTGACGACAGCCATGCAGCACCTGTGCTCCAGGCTCCGAAGAGAAGGTCACGTCTCTGCGACCGGTCCTGGACATGTCAAGGGCTGGTAAGGTTCTGCGCGTTGCGTCGAATTAAACCACATGCTCCACCGCTTGTGCGGGCCCCCGTCAATTCCTTTGAGTTTTAATCTTGCGACCGTACTCCCCAGGCGGAATGCTTAAAGCGTTAGCTGCGCCACTAGTGAGTAAACCCACTAACGGCTGGCATTCATCGTTTACGGCGTGGACTACCAGGGTATCTAATCCTGTTTGCTCCCCACGCTTTCGTGCCTCAGCGTCAGTAATGGCCCAGTGAGCCGCCTTCGCCACTGGTGTTCTTGCGAATATCTACGAATTTCACCTCTACACTCGCAGTTCCACTCACCTCTGCCATACTCAAGACTTCCAGTATCAAAGGCAGTTCTGGAGTTGAGCTCCAGGCTTTCACCTCTGACTTAGAAACCCGCCTACGCACCCTTTACGCCCAGTGATTCCGAGCAACGCTAGCCCCCTTCGTATTACCGCGGCTGCTGGCACGAAGTTAGCCGGGGCTTATTCTTGCGGTACCGTCATTATCTTCCCGCACAAAAGAGCTTTACAACCCTAGGGCCTTCATCACTCACGCGGCATGGCTGGATCAGGCTTTCGCCCATTGTCCAATATTCCCCACTGCTGCCTCCCGTAGGAGTTTGGGCCGTGTCTCAGTCCCAATGTGGCTGATCATCCTCTCAGACCAGCTACTGATCGTCGCCTTGGTGAGCCATTACCTCACCAACTAGCTAATCAGACGCGGGCCGATCTTTCGGCGATAAATCTTTCCCCGTAAGGGCTTATCCGGTATTAGCACAAGTTTCCCTGTGTTGTTCCGAACCAAAAGGTACGTTCCCACGCGTTACTCACCCGTCTGCCACTGACGTATTGCTACGCCCGTTCGACTTGCATGTGTTAAGCCTGCCGCCAGCGTTCGCTCTGAGCCAGGATCAAACTCTCAAGTTGGACTTGAACTTTGAACCGGCTGATCACAACGTTTGACGAGGTCCCACCATCACCAGCAATCCGAAGATCGCCGGTTCGTCGCAGCGCTTCACAGCGCTCGCGAACATGGTGTTTCCTTGAAAACGTGTACCGCCGAAGTCTTTCGTCCGGCCCCAATCCCAGAAAGCCGAAGCTTCCTAAAACCGAGACCCGCAAGGACTTCGCCGTCCACGTTTCTCTTTCTTCTTCTTCACTTGTCAAACAGCCCGAGATCCGAAGATCTCACACTCTCTACAAAGAGAGAGCAGGACACCCTTCGACGACGAAGAGAGGCTCCAACCGACAACTATCGGCTGTTGCGTCACTCAACGAAGTGAGGAGCGTCAGAGGCGCCAATTTCTCCCTCGGCTGAGAGCCAAGAGAGAGAAGCCCGACCCGCGGGCGGCGTGTGGGTGTTTCTATAGCCCCCCTCTTCCGGGTCCGCAAGCGGAAAATGAAGGTTTCGCGAAATTCAAAATTCGCCCCGTCGAAGCACCTGAAATCAAACGAGTTTTCAGTGTGTTCCGCAAAGCAGGAATTGGGAACTCGGCTCCATTCGCCGGCCGGGTCCGTAAAAAAGTGGCGGGAGGGCCCTCGATTTTTTCCGTTCTCAGAGGAGACGCGCCCGCCCTCGGAAGGTTCCTAGGCCGGAAAGAGGGGCGAAATTTTTCGCAAAGCATCGTCGGCGGGAGATGGCGCGCAGACCGTGGTCGGGCGGGCGCCCACCGGCAAACGCATCAAGCGCCCCGGGAACGAGCCGACATCAGAACAGCGATGGGGGAAAAACCGGCACCGGGGCCGAAATGGCGGAGAGAGAGGGATTCGAACCCTCGATACAGTTTCCCGTATACACGCGTTCCAGGCGTGCGCCTTCAACCACTCGGCCACCTCTCCGGGTGCCCTCTCATGACCGCGCCGCGCGGATTTGGCAAGCGGTTGCGCCAACCGGCGGCGGATTTCACGTCAAATATTGCCGGAAATGGCCCTGGACGGATGGCGACGCCCCGCCCAGAGCGATGCTCGGTGGTTCGGATGACCGGCGGCGGCCGACGGCCAGTTCCGCCTCGCCCCTCCGGCGACGCCCTACGCGCTCCCCTATTGGAGCACTGCGCCGCCAACGGCCCGTGGCGTGCGACGCGACCAGCCGCCTGCCATCATGATCGAGGACGGCTGCGCGGGGGGCGCCAGCGGAATCGGTCCGGCGCTGCGGTTGGCGGCGTGCGCGCTTTCCAGCGAGGCGACGAAATCCGCGAACCAGCGGCGGATGCTGTTGTCGCGCAGCTTGGCCATCATCGCCTCCCAGCGCAGCCGCCGCTCGGTCAGCGGCATCGCCAGCGCGGTGGCGATCACGCGCGACATTCCGTCGATGTCGTGCGGGTTCACCTGCAGGGCCGTATCGAGCTCGTTGGCGGCGCCGGCGAATTTCGACAGCACCAGCACGCCGGGATCGATCGGGTTCTGGGCGGCAACGTATTCCTTGGCCACCAGGTTCATGCCGTCCTGCAGCGGCGTGACCAGTCCGACATGAGCCGAGCGGTAGAGGCCAGCCAGTACGCTCTGGCGATAACCCTTGTTGAGATAGCGGATCGGGGTCCAGTCGACCTCGCCGAGCCGGCCGTTGACGTCGCTGACCAGCTTGGCGAGATCGCCCTGCAGATTGCCATAGGCCTCGATCGTGCCGCGGGACGGAGTCGCGATCTGCAGCAGCGACACCGCCCGCTGCAACGCAGGCCGGTCGCTCAGCATCTTGTCGAACGCTTTGACGCGGTTGATCAGTCCCTTCGAGTAGTCGAGCCGATCGACACCAATGACCAGCTTCTCGCCGTGCAGACTCTTACGAAGCCGCGAGACCTCCGGGTGAGTCATCGCCTTCTGCGCCTGGTTGGCGAATGCGTCGGCGTCGATGCTGATCGCGAACACGTCGCAGCGCGTGGTGCCGTGCGCGGTTGTCACAACGCCGCCTGTTACCTTCAGGCCGAGTTCGGAGGCGACGTAGCCGAGGAAATTGCCGCGATCTTCTTCGGTTTGGAACCCGATCAGATCGTACGCCAGCATCGCCTCGATCAGCTCGCGGTGATGCGGCACGCAGCCGATGGTCGCCCGCGACGCCCACGGCGTATGCAGAAAAAACCCGATCGGATGCTGGACGCCGAGCTGGCGCAGTTCCGCACCGAGCGCGAGGAAGTGGTAATCCTGGATCCAGAACGCCGCGTCCGGCTTGCGAAAGCGCAGCAGCGCCCGCGCCATGAAGGCGTTCACTTCGCGGTAGGAGCGATAATCATCATGGGAAACCCGGATCAGATCCGGGCGGGAGTGCAGCGCCGGCCATAGCGCCGAATTGGCAAAGCCTTCGTAGTAACCGCCGTAGTGCGCGGCGGGCAGATCGAGCATCGCGAGAGCGCCAGTGCCGAGCGGCTCGATCTCAGCGAAAGGTTCGCGATGAACACCATCACGAACCCGACCGCTGGAGCCGACCCAGATCGCTCCGGATTTTTCCACCACCGGCAGCAGCGCTGCTGCCAACCCTCCCGTCATCGGCTCGTTTCCCGACGCTCGGGCAACTCGGTTCGAAACCACGACCAGGTTCACGTTTCCCTCCGACTCCCCAACTGTCTGGTGCGTCTATGCGACGCTGCGGAGATTAACATCCATTCATCGTGATCGTTCCATGGCAAGTCTGGAACTTTTCTGAGAACTAAGCGTTTTGCGATGTTTTTTGGTCCGGAACCGTACTCAACGCGCGAACTAACTGCTCGGTTCGAGCAGACGTGCGAGCCAATTGCGCACATCTCGCGGCTCGTCGAAGTGACCAGCGGTGAGTTCGCTATGACGTCCGACTGAAAATGCGAGACCATCGAGTTCCGGCATGATTGCGAATACCGTCTCGTCGGTAACGTCATCACCAATGAAAATCGGCCGACGGCCTTTGAATGGCGCGTATTTCATCAGTTCCAGCACGCCGGTTGCCTTGGTGAAGCCTGAATGCTTGATTTCGCACACAGCCTTGCCAGGCAGCACTTCGAGCGGCGCATCGGGATTCTCCGCGCGAATCGCCGCAACTGATTCGTAGATCGCTTTCTCAGTGTGCGGTGCGAGACGATAATGCAGCGCCAATGAGTAGCCCTTGTCCTCCAACAAGATACCAGGACTGATGCGCGCAATCGCAGCGAGACGGCTCTTGAGTTCCGGATCGAGCGGCGGCGCTTGCGTCGCAACCGCGTCGCCATTGCCCGACAGTCGCATCTCTGCGCCATGACCGCCGACCGCCGGCAGTCGCATCGGCGCGAAAATCAGGTCGATGTCATTGATTGAGCGGCCACTGACCAAAGCCAACGCCCCCGACGTTCTGCTGAGCAGATCTTTCAGCGTCTGTTCCAGTTCCGGCGGCACCCAGACTTCGCGCGGCGTCGGCGCCAGGTCCAGCAGCGTACCGTCGATATCGAGCAACAACGCACACTTATCGAGATGCGGTACCAAGGCGCCCGGAACCGGAACCTGATTCGAAGTGGCAGGCTTGGACGGTTGTTCGATCTTCGTCGTCATCAAGTATCCTCTGTAGCGGCCAGCGGCCGCGCAACCTGTTCGAGGGAGCGGCGCTCAGCCGCGATAGCATAGCGCCAGCCGATGACGGCTGCGCCCATCATCAGCACCGCGCCGAACAAATAGCCGGCGAACACGCTGCCGCGCGAACCTGTGTCGATCAGCGCACCAAACAGCGCCGGCCCCGCGACGCCGCCGATGCCGGTGCCGATCGCGTAGAAAATTGCGATCGCCAGCGCACGGACTTCGAGCGGAAACGTCTCGCTGACGGTGAGATAGGCGGCACTCGCCGCCGGCGAGGCGAAGAAGAAGATCACCATCCAGGCGATCGTCTGGCTCTGCGCGCTGAGGGCGCCGATCGAAAACAGATAACCCGACACCGCGAGCAGAATCGCCGAGACGCCGTACGTGAATCCGATCATGGTGCGGCGGCCGAGCGTATCGAACAGCCGGCCAAGCAGCAGCGGCCCGAGGAAGTTGCCTGCCGCGAATGGCAGGATGTACCAGCCGACGTGATTGGCCGGGATGCCGAAGAAGTCGGTCAGGATCAGCGCGTAGGTGAAGAAGATCGCGTTGTAGAAGAACGCCTGCGCGGCCATCAGCACCAGCCCGACCAGTGAACGCTGCCGATAGGTCGAAAATAGCGTCCGCGCGACTTCGAGGATCGGCGTGTGGGTGCGCATCCGCAACCTGATGGTCGGCAGCACGCGCGGCCGATCGGGTGCATGGCGTGCATGCCGTTCGATATCGGCAACGATCGCTTCGGCGCGTTCGGGCTGGCCGTGGATCATCAGCCAGCGTGGACTCTCCGGAATCCACCAGCGCATCGCGAACACCACGACGCCGATGATCGCGCCAGTGAGATAGGCCAGCCGCCAGCCATAATCGGGGTCGATCACCACAGGGTCGAGCAGCACGATGGCACAGACTGCACCGAGTGCGGCGCCGATCCAGAAACTGCCGTTGATCACCAGATCGGTCCAGCCGCGATAACGCGCCGGCACGAGCTCCTGGATGGTGGAGTTGATCGCGGTGTATTCGCCGCCGATGCCGGCACCGGTGAGAAACCGGAACAGCGCGTAGCTCATCACGTCCCACGATGTGGCCGTCGCCGCGGTGGCGGCGAGGTACAAAGCCAGCGTGATGAAGAACAGCTTCTTGCGTCCGATCCGGTCGGTCAGCCAACCGAAGCCGATCGCGCCGATCACAGCACCGGCCAGATAAGCGCTGTTGGCGAGCCCGATATCGAGATTGGAGAAGCGCAGGCTCGGGCTTTCCTTGAGCGCGCCCGCCAGTGCTCCGGCGAGCGTGACTTCAAGACCGTCGAGGATCCAGGTGATTCCGAGCGCGCCGACCACCCGGGTATGAAAGCCGCTCCAGAGCAGACCATCGAGCCGGGCCGGGATATCGGTGTCGATCACCCGGCCGTCGGCGGTCGCCAGGACCGGAGCCTGCGGCGGCTCATTGATCGCGGCACTGACGCTGTCGGCCATACACTCCCACTCCGGCTGCGGTGTGCCACGCCGCCAGCGCCGAACGTGGCGATCCACCGGCAAGCGATGGACCGATTTGCGTCGGGTCAACGGGAGAGCGCCGGAACGGTTCCAATGCACGCGCCGAACCTGCGGCGGCCTGCCGCAAGTTCAGGAGGCTGCGCGCGGAAGGAAGCGATCAGGCAGCGCGGATGTTCGCCATGAATCGATCGAGTTCGGTGCGCAGCCGCGCACTTTCGGACGACAGGCTTCGGGCGGATTGCAGCACCTGGGCGGAAGCCGCCCCGGTTTCGGCGGCGCCGCGATTGACCTCGGCGATATTGCCGGCGACGCGCTGGGTTCCCTGCGCCACGCCCTGAACGCTGCTGGCGATCTCCCGCGTCGCGGCGTCCTGCTGAGTGACGGCGCTGGCGATCGACGCGGAGATCGTGGAAATCTCGGCGATCGTGCTGCCGATCTTTTGGATCGACGTCACCGAATCGCGGGTCGCTTCCTGCATCTCGGCAACCTGCGAGGAAATCTCGTCGGTCGCCTTCGCGGTTTGGGTGGCGAGCGACTTCACTTCGGCCGCCACCACCGCGAAGCCACGTCCAGCCTCGCCGGCCCGCGCGGCTTCGATGGTCGCATTGAGGGCCAACAGATTCGTCTGCTCGGCGATCGTGGTGATCAGCTGCATCACCTCGCCGATCTGCTGCGCCGCCTGGGTCAACTTGCCGATGCGGTCGTCGGTCTCATGCGCCTGCGCCACCGCCGCTTCGGCGATCGCGCTCGACTGTCCGACCCGGCGACCGATCTCGCCGACCGAGGCTGACAGCTGTTCGGTCGCCGAAGCCACCGCCTGCATGCCGGACGACGCCTGCTGGGAATCGCCTGCGACCTGGCCGGAGAGTGACTGGGTGGTTTCGGCGGTGCGGGTCAGCGTCGCCGCGGCGCTTTCGAGCTGGGCCGCAGCATCGGAAACATGCGCCACGATCGCGCCGACCGCGCTTTCGAATTCACTGGCAAAGCCGATCAGTTCGGCACGGCGGGCTTCGCGGCCCGCCTCCGCCTCGCGCTCGCGGGCAATCGCGTCCTGCTCGGCCTTGCGGCCCGCCTGAACTTTGAATTCCTCGACTGCGGCCGCCATCTCGCCGATTTCGTCGCGGCGGCCCAGCCCCGGCAGCACCACATTGAAGTCGCCGCCGGCCAGCCGGCGCATCGCCGCGCACATCGCCTGCATCGGACGCGAGATGCCGCGGCCGAGCAGCACCGCCAGCACCGCACCGAGCAGGAAGCCGCCGATGCCGAGCATCGCCACCATCCGTTCGGTCGTGGTGACGGTTGCGTCGGACTCTCGCTCGAGCCGCTGCTGATCGGCGAGCAGGTCGGCCTTGATCGCTTCGGCAGCGCGGATGATCTCCGCGGCCGAGCCGACCATGGTGGCGCCCTTGGCGTCGATCGCTTTGACGTTGTCGGAGAGCTTGACCAAAGCCTGCCGGTACTCGCCCAGCATGGTGAATATCTCATTCACGGCTGCGGCGATTTCGCCGTCGGCCTTGACGATGTTCAATGAGTTCTCGACGAATTTCAGCCGCGCCAGCGCGTTGTCGGCGACCGGAATGCTGGAATTGATCGTGAACGTATTCGCCAGCGTCATCGCGCCGGCATACTGCTCGGCGGCGCGCTTGGCGCCGAGTTCGGCGCTGGAATCTTCACGGTCGCTGGCCGCGCTCACCAGGTCGTCGAACTTGTAGCGCAGGTTCAGGCCGCCGCGGGTCACCCCGTTCTGAATCACCAGGGCGCTGTCGGTCTTCAGCGCGACGATGTCGGCGAACAGTTTGGTGAAGGTGGTGAACTCAGTGGACAGGCGCGTCAGCGCCTCGCGCTGCGCCGGTTTGGTGGCGCCCTGCAGCGACGCAGCGATCGCGTCTTTGAGGCGGGCTTCGGCGGCCAGCGCCGCTTTGGCATCGTCTTCCTTGCCGGTCAGCACGTAGTAGCGCGCCCTCGCCTCGTAGCCGACCATCTCGCGGTCGATGTTGCGGGCAAGATCCGACTGCCGAACGCCGTCACGGTAGGCGACCACGCCATCCGAGACTCGTTCGAACCCGAGGTAGGCCAGCCCCATGCTGATGGCGGTGATACCGAGCACCACCGCAAAGCCCAGCGTCACCTTGCCACGAAAGCGCAAAGCCGGCAGCGCAAAGGATTTATCCCGCGCTCCGGCGGCTGTCGTACCACTCACTTGATCTACCCCGTCGAAAACGACTTACCCCGGAACCGTACCGGGTACTCCGAAACTACGCGGCATTGTCTAAGGCCGCGTAAACCGGGGCGCGGCGCTCAAGGTACCGACTTTAGTCCAACAGGGGCGAAGTACTCACTTGGTGATTTTCCGAGGACACGCCGAAACATTGCCGAAAAAGCGCTCGGACTTTCATAGCCGCAGGCCAGAGCCACGTTCAGGATCGACTGTCCTTCAGCGAGCAGCGACAAGGCGTGCAACAAGCGCGCCTGCTGCCGCCAGCGCAGAAAGCTCATTCCAGTTTCACGCTGAAATAGCCGCATGAAGCTCGCCCGGCTCATATGCAGCGCCCGAGCGGCTTGTTCGAGCGACACAGCAGCGGCGGGTTCGTCGCGGATCTGGTCGCAAAACCGAGCCAACTGCGCATGCTGAGGCCGCGGAAGACTGAGCGGCTCGACCGGTAAACTTGCCAGTTCCATCAGCAGGAGCTGCGTGACAACGTCCCTGAGTTCCACGCGCCCGGGTGCGTCCGCGACGGCAACAAGCCGCAGGATCAGTTCGCGCAGCAACGGAGTCACTTCGATTGCGGTGCAGACGACCGACAGTCCCGCAACCTCCGCCGGGTCGATCAGCAGCGAGCGGAACTGGACGGCCGAATGACTTCTGGTGTCGTGTTCGACACCGGCCGGCACCCACACGGCGCGGCTCGGCGGCACCACCCAGGTGCCAACGGCGGTGGTGACCGAGACGACGCCGGTGATGGCGTAAATCAGCTGCGCCTGCGGATGGGAATGACGGCGGCTGGCGAAGCGCGGCGCATCCTGGCTGACGACGGCAACATGATCGGTGACCGCCTGCGCGCGCATCGCCCACCTGATCCTTTCGAGACGATGATTGATCTTTCCGCGCGAGATTATCACAAGTGTCTTGATTTAAGTAAGGGGACAGTCCCGCAGAGGTCCGTGGATACCCCCGTGTTCTCGATCGCTCCTATCGTCCCCAGCCTTGCCCGACCGCTTTACGCGGTGTCGGCGGCTGTCGAGACCTGCGGTCCGAGCACACGCGCCGTGCCGGCTCACCACGACCAGCTTCTGTCCGTTGCGCTTCGACTTACTGGCGGTCGCCGGGACTAACGGCAGCCTGGCGGCCGTATCCAGCCGTGCCCGCTTTGACCATTCCTCCGCGCGCAACGGATATCGTTCATGTTGAAGAATCCCGAAACCAAATACCGCCCCTTTGTCACGCCGGTCGGCCTGCCGGACCGGCAATGGCCGTCCCGTCGTTTGACGTCAGCGCCGCGCTGGCTGTCCACCGACCTGCGCGATGGCAATCAGTCGCTGGCCAATCCCATGGGGGTCGAGCGTAAGCAGCGCTTCTACGACATGCTGATCGCGATCGGCTTCAAGGAGATTGAGGTCGCGTTTCCGTCGGCTTCGCAGACCGAATTCGATTTCGTCCGCAGCCTGATCACCGACGACCGGATCCCCGACGACGTCACGATCCAGGTTCTCACCCAATCGCGCACCGACCTGATCGCCCGGACCTTCGAGTCGCTGGAGGGGGCGCAGCGCGCCATCGTGCATCTCTACAATGCGACGGCGCCGCTGTTCCGGCGCGTGGTGTTCGGCATGGAGCGGCGGGACGTCGTCGATCTGGCGATCACGGGTGTCACGGCAATGCTCGACGAGAGCTTGAAGCGCCCCGGCACCGATTGGACCTTCGAGTATTCGCCCGAGACCTTCTGCTTCACCGAGCCGGACTTTGCGTTGGAGATCTGCGAGCGCGTGCTCGACGTCTGGCAGCCGACCGCGGAGCGCCCGGCGATCCTGAACCTGCCGGCGACCGTCGAAGTCGCGATGCCGAACGTCTATGCCGACCAGATCGAGTGGTTCTGTCGCCAGATCTCGCGGCGCGAGTCCGTGGTCATCAGCCTGCATCCGCATAACGACCGGGGCACCGGGGTTGCGGCGGCCGAGCTGGGCCTGCTCGCCGGCGCGGATCGGGTCGAAGGCTGCCTGTTCGGCAATGGCGAGCGCACCGGCAACGTCGATCTCGTGACCTTGGCGCTGAACCTCTACACCCAGGGGATCGATCCCGGGCTGTCGTTCCCGGCGATGCGCGAGGTGGTGAGCACGGTCGAGCATTGCACTGAATTGCCGGTCCATCCGCGGCATCCCTACGCCGGCGAGCTGGTGCATACGGCCTTCTCCGGCTCGCATCAGGACGCCATCCGCAAGGGCTTTGCCGCACACGCGCAGCGCAATGACGGTCAGTGGGAGATGCCGTATCTGCCGATCGATCCGGCGGACATCGGCGAAACTTACGAGGCCGTCATCCGCGTCAATTCGCAATCCGGCAAGGGCGGCGTCGCCTGGGTGCTGGAGCAGGACAAGGGATTGAAGCTGCCCAAGCGGATGCAGGCGGATTTGAGCACGCACGTCCAGAAACTGGCGGACGATCTCGGCCGCGAGCTGAATACCTCGGACATCTGGCAGTGCTTTGCGGGCTGCTATTTGCAGCGCCCGACCGACCGGTTCGTGCTGGTGGACTACGAAGAGACCGGACCGGTAGGACGACGGACCTTCATCGGCCATATTGCGATCGACGGCGAGGTCCGTTCGCTGTCGGGCCGCGGCAATGGCCTGATCTCCGGCGTGGTGGCAGCGCTGCAAGATGCCGGCGGTCCGGTGCTCGACGTTGCGGATTATCAGGAGCACGCGATCGGCTCCGGTGCCGCCGCGCAGGCCGCCGCCTATGTCGAATGCCGCACGGCCGATGGCCGCACCGTGTTCGGCACCGGAATTGATCCGGACGTCGCCACGGCTTCGGTGCGTGCGCTTTTGCACGCCGCCAACAACGCCTGATCACTTGCGGCAGAGTAAAAGGTGCACCGGCAGAGTCCCAGCCGGTGCTCTGCCCCGTTCCAATCATCGCTGCACCGCAACCTAAACCGCGTCGATCGGCAGCCGCTGCTTAAGTTCAGAGCAATCTTCCCTCCCAAGATCGACCCGACGGCGCGAATGGCCGCGTAGTTTGCGGCGGTCACTAAACCGTCACCAAAGCTTGAAGCTGGAGGTCATCCGAGTAGCGAAAAATCCCAGTTGCAAAGTGTGGCCGCCGCGCTTCTAATTGGAACAATTAAAAATTCATCGGGAGGACTGACGCGTGTCCAAAGTCTCACTGACCGTCAACGGCAAGCTCGTGACGGCGGATGTCGAGGATCGAACACTCCTCGTGCATCTGCTGCGCGATCATCTCGGCCTGACCGGAACCCATGTCGGCTGCGATACCAGCCAGTGCGGCTGCTGCGTGGTGCATATCGACGGTCGTGCGGTGAAGTCGTGCACGACGCTGGTCGGCCAGGTCGACGGCGCCAACATCACCACGATCGAAGGCATCTCCAAGGGCGACGAACTGCATCCGATGCAGGCGGCGTTCCGCGACAATCACGGTTTGCAGTGCGGTTACTGCACGCCCGGCATGATCATGTCGGCGATCGACATCGTGCACCGCTACGGCGGCAATCTCGACGAAGAGACCGTGCGCCACGAGCTCGAAGGCAACATCTGCCGGTGCACCGGCTATCATAACATCGTCAAGTCGGTGCTCGACGCCGCCTCCCGCATGAATGTGGCGCAGGCCGCCGAATAGGCCGCCTGCCCGCCTGCCGTTTTCGTCGCCGACCACACGTTCGAATGATGGCTGCGACCCGCGACGTTCCGAATCCGCGCGGCCAAAGCAGTCGAAGGGAGAGAATTGCACATGGGCATCGAGGGTATCGGCGCGCGCGTCGCGCGCAAGGAAGACCGCCGCTTCATCACCGGGCGCGGCCGCTATGTCGACGACATCAAGCTGCAGGGCATGACCTACGCGCATTTCGTGCGCAGCCCGCACGCGCACGCCAAGATCACCGGCATCGAACTCGACGCCGCCAAGGCGATGCCGGGCGTGATCGACGTGCTCACCGGCCAGCAGATCGTCGACGACAAGGTCGGCAACCTGATCTGCGGCTGGGCGATCCATTCCAAGGATGGCTCGGCGATGAAGATGGGCGCGTGGCCGGCGATGGCGCCGGAGACGGTGCGGTTCGTCGGCCAGGCGGTCGCGGTGGTGATCGCCGAGAGCAAGAACCTCGCCCGCGACGCCGCGGAGGCCGTGGTGGTGCACTACGAAGAGCTGCCCGCGGTCGCCAACATCAAGGCGGCGATTGCCGATGGTGCAGCGCAGCTTCACCCCGAAGCGCCCGGCAACATCGTGTACGACTGGGAGATCGGCGACCAGAAGGCGACCGACGAGGCGTTCAGCAAGGCCGCCAACGTCGTCTCGATCGAGCTCACCAACAACCGGTTGGTGCCGAACGCGATGGAGCCGCGCGCGGCGGTCGCCGAATACAATCCGGCCGAAGAGCACTTCACGCTCTACACCACATCGCAGAACCCGCATGTCGCGCGCCTGGTGCTGTCGGCGTTCTACAACATCGCCCCCGAGCACAAGCTACGGGTGGTGGCACCCGATGTCGGCGGCGGCTTCGGCTCCAAGATCTTCATCTATCCGGAAGAGATGGTGGCGCTGTGGGCCTCGAAGAAAACCGGCCGCCCGGTGAAGTGGACCGGTGACCGCAACGAAGCCTTCGTCACCGACGCGCACGGCCGCGATCATCTGTCGAAAGCCGAGATGGCGTTCGACGCCGACAACAAGATGCTCGGGCTGCGGGTCAAGACCTACGCCAATTTCGGCGCCTATATGTCGCTGTTCTCGTCGTCGGTGCCGACCTATCTGTACGCGACGCTGCTGAGCGGCCAGTACAACATCCCGGCGATCTATACCGAGGTGGTGGGCGTCTATACCAACACCACGCCGGTCGACGCCTATCGCGGCGCCGGGCGGCCCGAGGCCTGCTATCTGCTGGAGCGGCTGGTCGAGACCGCGGCGCGGCAGCTCAAGGTCGATCCGGCCGAACTGCGGCGCAAGAACTTCATCACCCAGTTCCCGCACCAGACCCCGGTGATCATGGCCTACGACACCGGCGACTTCAACGCGTCGCTCGACGCCGCGCTGAAGGCGATCGACTACGCCGGCTTCGCAAGCCGTAAGGCCAAGGCCAAGAGCGAAGGCAAGCTGCGCGGCATCGGCCTGTCCTGCTACATCGAGGCCTGCGGCATCGCCCCGTCCAAGGCAGTCGGCTCGCTCGGCGCCGGCGTCGGCCTGTGGGAGTCGGCCGAAGTCCGCGTCAACCCGGTCGGCACCATCGAGATCCTGACCGGCTCGCACAGCCACGGCCAGGGCCACGAGACTACGTTCGCGCAACTGGTCGCCGATCGTCTCGGCATCCCGATCAACCAGGTGTCGATCGTGCACGGCGACACCGACAAGGTGCAGTTCGGCATGGGCACCTACGGGTCGCGCTCGGCCGCGGTCGGCATGTCGGCGATCTTCAAGGCCATGGAGAAGGTCGAAGCCAAGGCCAAGAAGATCGCGGCGCATCAGCTCGAAGCGAGCGAGAACGACATCGTCATCGAGAACGGCGAGTTCAAAGTCACCGGCACCGACAAGGCGATCGCGCTGCCGATGGTCGCGCTCGCCGCCTACACGGCGCACAACCTGCCGGACGGCATGGAGCCCGGCCTGAAGGAAAGCGCGTTCTACGATCCGACCAACTTCACCTTCCCGGCCGGATCCTACATCTGTGAAGTCGAGGTCGATCCCGGCACCGGCAAGACCTCGTTCGTCAACTTCGTCGCGGTCGACGACTTCGGGCGGCTGATCAACCCGATGATCGTCGAGGGCCAGGTGCATGGCGGCCTGGTCCAGGGCATCGGCCAGGCGATCCTGGAGAACGCGATCTACGACGACAGCGGTCAGCTCGTGACCGCCTCGTTCATGGACTACGCGATGCCGCGCGCCGACGACGTGCCGTCGTTCCAGATCTCGCACACCACGACGCTGTGTCCGGGCAATCCGCTCGGCGTCAAGGGCTGCGGCGAGGCCGGCGCGATCGGTGCGTCCGCGGCGGTGATCAACGCCATCACCGACGCGATCGGCAACAACCGGCTGGAAATGCCGGCGACGCCGGACCGGGTCTGGCACGCGATGCAACTGCAACAGGCGGCCGAATAAGACCGTCATTGCGAGCACCCGGGTCCGCGCGTCGCGCGGTCCGGGCACAGGCTCCGCGAAGCAATCCAGAGCTTCGCTCCTCGCAATGACGGAGAGCTTGTTGGACAGACAAACAATCGATCTCTGACAGGAGATACCCATGTATTCCACCAACTATCACCGCGCCTCCTCGGTCGACGAAGCCGTGGCGCTGATCGCCAAGGGCAGCGACGCCAAATTCCTCGCTGGCGGCCATACGCTGCTGCCGGTGATGAAGCAGCGACTCGCAGCACCGGGCGATCTCGTCGACATCGCCAAGATCCCGGCGCTGATCGGGATCGAGGCCAGCGGCGACACGCTGACCATCAAGGCGGCGACCACCTATTACGACATCATGCACAATGCCGACGTGAAGCGCATGATCCCGGCGATCGCGCATCTCACCTCGGTACTGGGCGATCCGGCGGTGCGCTATCGCGGCACGATCGGCGGATCGGTCGCCACCAACGATCCGGCCGCAGACTATCCGGCCGCGATCCTGGCGCTGAACGCAACGGTCAAGACCAACAAGCGCGAGATCCCGGCCGATCAGTTCTTCAAGGGGCTGTTCATGACGGCGCTCGACGACAACGAGATGATCACCGCGATCTCGTTCCCGGTTCCGGAGAAGGCCGGCTACGCCAAGATGCGCAATCCGGCGTCGCGCTTCGCGCTGACCGGCGTGTTCGTCGCCAAGCTGAAGAGCGGCGAGATCCGCGCCGCCGCCACCGGCGCCTCGCAGGACGGCGTGATGCGGGTGCCGGTGATCGAAGACGCATTGAAGGCGAACTGGTCGGCGTCGGCACTCGACGGCATCAAGGTCTCCGACAATGGCCTGATCGAGGACATCCACGGCACCTCCGACTATCGCGCCAACCTGATCAAGGTGATGGCGCAGCGCGCGGTGCAGGCCGCCGGCTGAGGAATTCCATGACACGGCAGGCGGCGCGCGGTTTCGCGCGCCGCTTTGTTTTTGTGCGGTGCCGCAGCATGGCGGCATGCGGCGCTGGGACGAAAAGTCACTTGCCCGGAGCACGCCGGACATGGTGATTGATCCTGACAACAACCGCTCCGCGCCGCGCGCGGACAACAACAATGGACACCCAAGGTGCAAGACACAATGACCGCCTCCCCCAAGCCGACCACGAAAACCAACGTCAGCGGCCCGCTCTCCGGCACCCGCATCGTCGAATTCGCCGGCATCGGGCCCGGCCCGTTCGGCTCGATGCTTCTCGCCGACATGGGCGCCGAGGTGATCACCCTGGTGCGCGCCGGCCAGAAGCCGCAGGGCGCCGCTGCGCGCGGCCGCACCGTCGTCACCGTCGACCTGAAGGACAAGGCCTCGGTCGCCGACGTGCTGAAGCTGCTGGATAGCGCCGATGCGCTGGTCGAGGGCTACCGCCCCGGCGTGATGGAGCGTCTCGGCCTCGGCCCCGACGTGGTGATGGCGCGCAATCCGAAGCTGGTGTACGCGCGGATGACCGGCTGGGGCCAGACCGGCCCGCTGGCGCAGGCCGCCGGCCACGACATCAACTACATCTCGATCACCGGCGCGCTCGCGGCGATCGGCCCGGCAGAGAAGCCGGTGCCGCCGCTCAACTTGGTCGGCGATTTCGGCGGCGGCTCGCTGTATCTCGTCGTCGGCATCCTCGCCGCATTGCTGGAAGCCTCGAAGTCCGGCAAGGGCCAAGTGGTGGATGCCGCGATGTGCGACGGCGCCGCCTCGCTGATCACGATGTTCTTCGACATGACCGCGGCGGGCCGCTGGAAGGAAGGTCGCGAGAGCAACATGCTCGACGGCGGCGCGCACTTCTACGGCACCTATGCATGCGCCGACGGCCAGTTCATCTCGATCGGCTCGATCGAGCCGCAGTTCTACGCGCTGCTGCGCCAGATCGCCGGGCTCACCGACGCCGATTACGACGCCCAGATGGACATCAAGCAATGGCCGGCGCTGAAGCAAAAGCTCGCCGCGGTGTTCAAGACCAAGAGCCGCGACGAATGGTGCAAGCTGATGGAAGGCACCGACGTCTGCTTCGCACCCGTCCTGACGATGTCGGAAGCCACCAAGCATCCGCACATGGTGGCGCGCGAGGTGTTCATCAATCACGAGGGCCATACCCAGCCGGCCCCCGCCCCCCGCTTCTCCCGCACCCCCTCGGCCGCCCGCCCGCCGGTGCATTCGCAGATCGGCGACGTGGTGAAGGCCTGGGGCGGGAAGTAACTGCCGCGACTCGTCATTCCGGGGCGCTCACGAACGTGAGCGAACCCGGAATCCCGAAATCATGATCACCTCGAGAGTCCGGGTTCGCGCCTGGCGGCGCGCCCCGGAATGACACGGCCGGCGGTCACTTCGCCGCCAACACCGTGCCCTCGACCTCGCCGAAGCCGACGCGGTAGCCGTCGCCCTGGCACCAGCCGCGCATCACCAGGCTGTCGCCGTCTTCGAGGAAGCCGCGGGTCTCGCCCCCCGGCAGCTGCACCGGCTCCGAGCCGTTCCAGCTCAATTCCAGCAGGCTGCCGAGCTGATCCTTCTCCGGGCCCGACACCGTGCCGGAGCCGAGCAGGTCACCGACGCTCATCGCGCAGCCGCTGGAGGCATGGTGCACGAGCTGCTGCACCGACGACCAGTACATGTATTTGAAATTGGTGGCGCTGATCTGCGCCGGCTGCGGCATCGCAGGCGTCCGCACCGCGACTTCCAGCGCCATGTCGTAGTTGTTGGCGCCCTTCTGCTGCAGATACGGCAGCGGCGCCGGGTCCTGCACCGGCCCAGCCACGCGAAACGGCTCCAGCGCCTCGCGGGTGACGATCCATGGGCTGATCGAGGTCGCGAACGCCTTGGCCTGGAACGGCCCGAGCGGCACGTACTCCCATTGCTGGATGTCGCGCGCGCTCCAGTCGTTGAGCAGCGTGAAGCCGAAGATCATCTCCTCGGCCTGCTGTTCGGTCAGCATCGAGCCCATCGCTGAGGACTGCCCGACCACCACGCCGATCTCGAGTTCGAAATCGAGCCGCTTGCACGGTCCGAAGCTCGGCAGCGCCGCCGACGGCGGCTTGAGCTGACCGCGCGGGCGATGGATCTGAGTGCCGCTGACCACAACGGTCGAGGCGCGGCCGTTGTAGCCGATCGGGATGTGCAGCCAGTTCGGCAGCAGCGGATTGGCCTTGTCGCGGAACATGGAGCCGACATTGGTGGCGTGTTCCTTTGACGAATAGAAATCGGTGAAGCCCTCGACGCGGAGCGGCAGATGCAGCCTCACCTGGCGCATCGGCAGCAGCGCCTTGGCGCGCAACTCCGCATTGTCGCGCAGCTCGGCATTGTCGTACCGCAGCAGCGCGCTGATCCGCGCCCGCGTGCTGCGCCAGACGTTCGGCCCGAGCGCCATGAAGGCGTTGATCGCCCCTTGTGCGAACACGCCCTCCGGCAGATCGAGCATCTTCGCAGCCTGCAATGCTGCGAGGTCGAGCACATGATCACCGATCGCGACACCGACGCGCGGTGATGGATGATCTGCAGTCGAGAACACGCCGTAAGGCAGGTTCTGGATCGGAAAGTCCGATTCCGGTTTCACATCGACGAAGGAGCGCAGACGCGGGTCGTTGGGGTGCATGTTTAGTCCTGGAACGTTGATCGGCTTGGCCGGATCGTGAAGCTCTCTTCACCCTCCCCTGGAGGGGGAGGGTCGGCACGCAGCCCGCGCAGCGGGATACGGGACGGGGTGGGGTGTGCTGCGGGCACGGCGGATGAACTCTTCGCCACCCCACCCCGCTCGCTGACGCGAGCGACCCTCCCCCTCCAGGGGAGGGTATTCGTCACGTTCACTCCGCATCCGGCTGCCGGCCCGGCTCGGCGGCGACGAAGGCGTCGAGCTTCATTGCTTCGGCTTCGATCTGGCGGATGCGTTCGAATGGGGCTAGGTCGGCATCAAAGCGACGGGCGTTGAACACTTGCGGGACGATGCAGATGTCGGCGAGCGTCGGCCTATGGCCGAATGCGAACGGCCCCGGCGTCTGCGCCAGCCGCGCCTCGATCGCCGCGAAGCCTTGCTCGATCCATTCTTTCGACCAACGGGCGCGATCGATCTCGTCGACGCCGAGTTCGCTCAGCCGCTTCAGGATGCGCAGGTTGCCGATCGGATGAATGTCGCAGGCCACCGCATAGGCGATCTCGCGGACGATGGCGCGAGCCTTCGGATCTTTCGGCAGCAGCGGCGGCTCGGGATGAGTCTCATCGAGATATTCGATGATCGCCAGCGATTGCCCGAGGTTGAACTCGCCCTCGCTCCAATACGGCACTAGGCCGGCCGGATTGATCCAGCGGAACGCCTCGAGGTTCTGTTCGCCGTTGCGCAGGTGGACGTAGCGCTGCGCCACCACGATGTTCTTCAAGTTGAGCGCAATCCGCACCCGATACGCCGCGGAGGAACGAAAGTAGCCGTACAGCACCGCGGCGTCGTGATCCGGAGCTCTGGTCATGGCCGGTTCGGATCGAAGCGCTTTTCGAGGCCGTTCCAGCAGTCGGCGTAATCGTCCTGCAGCAGCCCGGAGGTCGCGGCATATTCGGTGACGCGCTGCGGATAGCGGGTCTCGAACATGAACGCCATCGTGCCGGTCAGCTTCACCGGCTTCAATTCGCCATTGCTGGCATGGTCGAACGCCTCGCGATCCGGCCCGTGCGGCAGCATCATGTTGTGCAGCGACGCGCCGCCCGGAACGAAGCCCTGCGGCTTGGCGTCGTACACGCCGTAGATCAGCCCCATGAACTCCGACATGATGTTCATGTGATACCACGGCGGCCTAAACGTGTTCTCGGCCACCATCCAGCGCTCGGGGAAGATCACGAAGTCGATGTTCGCGGTGCCGGGCGTCTCGGACGGCGAGGTCAGCACGGTGAAGATCGACGGATCGGGATGGTCGAAGCCGATCGCGCCGACCGGCGAATAGGTTCGCAGGTCGTATTTGTACGGTGCGTAGTTGCCGTGCCAGGCGACGACATCGATCGGCGAATGCGGCAGCTTGGTCACGTACAGCGAACCGCCCCATTTCACATAAAGCTCGGTCGGCGTGTCCTTGTCCTCATAGGCGGCGACCGGCGTCAGGAAGTCGCGCGAATTGGCGAGGCAGTTGGCGCCGATCGGGCCGCGCTCCGGCAGCGTGAACGCGCCGCCGTAGTTTTCGCACAGATAACCGCGCGCTGGGCCATCGACCAGTTCGACCCGAAACTTGACGCCGCGCGGGATCACGGCAATCTCGGCCGGCTCGATGCTGATGACGCCGAATTCGGTGACGAGACGCAGGCTGCCCTGCTGCGGCACGAACATCATCTCGCCGTCGGCATTGTAGAAGTGCTGATCAACCATCGATTGGGTGATCAGATAGAGATGCGTCGCCATTCCGGCCTGGGTGTTGACGTCGCCGGCCGTCGTCATGGTGCGCACGCCCTGCAGGAAGGTCAGCTTGTCCTGCGGCATCGGCGGCGGGTCCCAGCGCAGCTGCGCGATCGGCAAATCGTGCTCGTAGCACGGCGCCGAACGCCACAACCCCATCTCGGCCTTGGCGAAGCGGCCGGAGTGCTTCACCGACGGGCGGATGCGATACAGCCACGATCGCTCGTTGGCGCCGCGCGGTGCGGTGAAGGGCGATCCGGACAACTGCTCGGCGTAGAGACCATAGGCGCAGCGCTGCGGCGAATTGCGTCCGACCGGCAGTGCGCCGGGCAGCGCCTCGGTCTCGAACGAATTGCCGAAGCCGGACATGTAGCCGGGCGTGATGCCTTGGGATGAGCCGCCGAGGATCTGCGGCGCGGCATTGATGTTCATGGTCGTCCTCCGATCGGTTGGCGCGGACGCGGCCGAAGCTACGCTCGCGGTTCGGACTAACCGCCCTGCAGGGCGGCCCACATTTCGCGATCGCGCTCGGCGGTCCAGATCACCGGATCGTCGATGCCCGAGGCTTCGTCGAACGCGCGCGACACGTTGAACGGCAGGCAGTGCTCGTAGATCGCGAAGGACGCGAACTTCGGATCCATCACCTCACGGGTGGCGTCCCAGGTCTCCTTCAGGCTGCGGCCCTTGGCGACCGAGATCTCGGCGGCGCCGTACAGCGTGCCGACGAAATCGCGCGTCATCGCGATCGCCTCGCGCGTGGTCTCCAGTCCCTTCAGCGCGTCGCCGCGCCCAGGCGCGATCGCCTTCGGATTGAACTCGCGGATCTCGTTCAGCGTCGCCGGCCACTCGCGCAAATACGCGTCGCCGCAATAGCAGGCCGAGTGATACTCGACGAGGTCGCCGGTGAACATCACCTGCGCGTCCGGCACCCAGGCGACGATGTCACCCGACGTATGGCCAGCGCCGAGCTGCATCAGCCGCACCTCACGCTTGCCGAGAAAGACCGACATCTCGCCGTCGAACGCCAGCGTCGGCCAGGTCAGCCCCGGAATGCTCTCGGCATCCTGGAACAGCCGCGGAAACCGGCCGTATTCCGAATCCCAATCCTGCTGACCGCGCTCCTCGATCAGCCGATAGGTTTCCTGCGACGCGATGATGCCTTGCGCCTGATAGGCCGACGCGCCGAGCACGCGCACCGCATGATAGTGCGACAGCACCACGTATTTGATCGGCTTGTCGGTGACGCTGCGAACGCGCTCGATCACCTTGCCCGCCATCGCCGGCGTCGCCTGGGCGTCGAACACCAAGCAGCCGTCCTCGCCGACGATCACCGCCGAATTCGGATCGCCCTCCGCCGTGAATGCATAGAGATCGGGCCCGATCTCGGAAAACGTCACCTTCTTCTCGGCGAGGTCGGTGGTGGAGGCGAAGCCTTTGGCCATGTGTATTCCTTACTCTGTTTTAGTTGGTCATTCCGGGGCGCTCGCGCAGCGAGCGAACCCGGAATCCCGAGCTGTTCTGCGACTGCCGCTTCACACCATCACTTCGAGATTCCGGTTTCGCGCCTGGCGGCGCGCCCCGGAATGACGAACCTTGGGGCGACGAGCTTGCGCCGCGCGGTTTCGTTGATGTCACTCACTCCCGTTGCCCATCCACCACGCCCCGCTTCGCCAACGCCGTCGCCTCGCGCAGCAAATCGAGATCGCCGATGTGATTGGCGAGGATCAGCACCAGCGCGGCATCGAGCGCCGCGCTCTGTTCGTCGCTGAGGCCGCGATGCGCCTCGACGATCAGCCGATAGGCGGCATCGGGATCGGCGAAATTGCTTTTGGTCGACAACACGGCACTCATGGCGCAGCCCTCCCGCACGCCCGCGCGAGCGCTGCGTCGATGGCAGCCTGCGTCGGATGGCGGAACCGGGCGGCGACGTAGCCGTCGGGGCGCAGCAGATAGGCCGCACTGGGTGTCGCGTCGTAGCGCGCGGCAAAGACGCCTTCGTCATCGCGCAGCGGCGAGTCACCGCCGATCCGGAGACTGCGGACGCCTTGCGGCACCGGCGCCGCGCTACCGTTGGCGCGCTCCAGCAGCACGAAGCCACCGCCGGCCTGCATGAAGGCTTCGGTCAGATAGATCGGCGCGCCGTCGGCCGTCTTCAGCGGCGCATCGCGCATCGCGGCTCCAGGCTCGGGCCCGCTGCTCCACTCATCGGTGTCGCGGGTCGAGAGCGGCGAGTCGTAGACCGAGGGCGTCGATAGCCGACCGGCATTGACCATCCGCTTGGCGAATTCGACATCGTGCGCCAGCGCCAGCACCGCATCGCGCAGCCGGCGTTCCTGCTTGGAATGCGGCGCGATGAAATCGGTCGAACGGGTGGAGTGACGGATGTTGTCGTCGGCCGCTTGGCTGCGCTCGATATCGTAGCTGTCGAGCAGGCTCGCCGGCGCCTGCCCGCGCAATATCAGATCGAGCTTCCAGGCCAGGTTCTCGCCGTCCTCCAGACCGGAGTTCGCGCCGCGCGCGCCGAACGGCGACACCTGATGCGCGGAGTCGCCGGCGAAGATCACCCGCTCGTGCAGGAAGCGTTGCATCCGCCGGCATTGGAACTTGTAGATCGAGATCCACTCGAAGCTGAAATCGCCGTGGCCCAGCATCCGCTCGATCCGCGGCCGCACCCGCTCCGGCTGGCGCTCGACCGCGGCATCTGCCTCGGGCCCGATCTGCAGATCGATCCGCCAGACGTCGTCGGGCTGGCGATGCAGCAGCGCCGACTGCCCAGAGTGGAACGGCGGATCGAACCAGAACCAGCGCTCGGTTGGAAACTCGGCCGTCATCTTCACGTCGGCGATCAGGAACTGGTCTTCGAACACTTCGCCGGCGAACTCGGCACCGACCATGCCGCGCAGGCTAGAGCGGGCGCCATCGCACGCAATCACGTAGTCGGCGGCGAGACGATACGTCCCGTCCGGCGTCTCGATCGTCAGTTCGGCGTGATCATTGTGCTGGGCGAGCGCCGTCACCTTGTTGCGCCAGCGCAGATCGATTCCCGGCAGTTGCTGCACCCGGCCGACCAGGAATGCCTCGGCGTAGTATTGCTGCAGGTTGATGAAGGCCGGCATCTTGTGGCCGGTCTCCGGCAGCAGGTCGAAGCGATACACCATCTCGTCGCGGCGAAAGATCTTGCCGACCTGCCAGACGACGCCCTTCTCGACCATCTGCGCGCCGACGCCGAGCCGGTCCCAGACTTCGAGCGCGCGCTTGGAGAAACAGATCGCGCGCGAGCCCTCGCCGATCCGATCGGCATCGTCGAGCAGCACGACGTTCTGGCCGCGCTGCGCCAGATCGATCGCCAGCGACAATCCGACCGGACCGGCGCCGACCACCACGACCGGATGGCGCGCGGGGTCCTGGCGATCCTGATCCGGATGCCGGCGATAGCCGAACTGAAAATGCTCCTGATGGGCCATCGGCCTCAGCCCTGCCGACCCGTCCCGTGCAAAGCGCTGGTCAAGGCGTCCTCCTGCGTGATAGTTTCATTTGCAACTATCTAAGCCGCAGTCGTCGCGCCGCGCAACCCGGCCCCGGAGATTTTTTTTGACGAAGCTCGATTTGTTCTCGTTCGTGCCGTTCCAGCTCAACCGGTTGGCCGCGGAAGTCAGCGCCGCGCTGTCGGAGGAGTATCAGCAGCGCTATGGGCTGGATATTCCCGGCTGGCGCATTCTCGCCACGCTCGGTTTTCGCAACGACGCCTGCACAGCCCAGTTCATTGCGCAGTGCACACGCACGCACAAATCGACGATCAGCCGTGCGGTGAACGGCCTGTTGGAGCGCGAACTGATCGAACGGGTCGAAAACGAAGACGACCGCCGCGAGTTTCGGCTGCGCCTCACCAAGAAAGGCCGCGCCCTGTATCTCGAACTGGTTCCCCGGCTGAAACGCAAGGAGCAGGACATCCTGTCCTGCCTGTCGTCCCGCGAACTCGAACAGTTCGCCGCAGCGCTCGGCAAGATCGAGCGACATCTGAACCTGATCCAGGCCAGCCACGACCATTCCGAGACGGCGCCAACAAAGCTGCCGGCGTCGGTCGGATAGCGCTTCCCGATCACGCGTCGCGATCTGGAAATACCGGGCTGCTAAGACGATCGGAGCGCAACCAGGGACGATTGACAGGCGCAGCGACGGCGGGGTGAGATGCGGTGCACAAAGACTGAGTTAATCGCCTCGTCCACGCAGCCCCGCCCCTGCAGGTCCCGCATCGCATGAAGATCCGTCTCGGTTTGGTCGTGCTGATGGTCGCCGCGATGATCGCCGTGCCGCGCTCCTCTGCGGCCGATAGTTCGGCGCCGCGGGTCGCGCTGGTGATCGGCAACACCAGATATCCGGATGCCGACAAGCCGCTAAGCCAAGCGGTCAGCGATGCCCGCGGGGTCGCCGACGAGCTGAAGCGTGCCGGCTTCGATGCCGAACTCGGCGAGGACCTGAGCGGCGATGCGATGCGCCGTGCGTTCGACCGGCTGTATCAGCGGACCAAACCCGGCGCCGCCGCGCTGGTGTTCTTCAGCGGCTTCGGCATCCAGTCGGGCCGGCAGAGCTACCTGATCCCGGTCGATGCGCAGATCTGGACCGAGCCCGACGTGCGGCGGGACGGCATCGCGCTCGAGAGCGTTCTCAATGAGCTGAACAGTCGCGGCGCATCGGTCAAAATTGCACTGGTCGACGCCTCGCGCCGCAATCCGTTCGAGCGCCGCTTTCGCAGTTTCTCCGCCGGCCTCGCTCCGGTGATCGCTCCGAGCGGATCGCTGGTGATGTACGCCGCCGCACTGAGCGCCGTCGTCACCGACAATGACAGTGCGCACAGCTCGTTCGTCGGCGCGTTGCGCGAGGAAATACGCACGCCGGGGCTGTCCGCCGAGGAAGCGTTCAATCGCACCCGGACAACGGTCACCCGGGCCTCGCGCGGCGAGCAGGTGCCGTGGATCTCGTCCTCATTGGCCGAAGACTTTGTCTTTGCCCCCGGCGTCGCGACGGCGGACAAACCGACTGCAGAGAAACCGGCGGCCGCCACTGCGCCAGTGGAAGCCGCTAAGCCGGCACCAGCACCACCGGAGGCCAAGCCCCCGCAGGCCGCGGAAGCAAAGCCGGCGAGCGGCGGCGACGACGACAAACTGGTGCTGGCGCTCGCCAGCGATCCGACGGTGAAATCACTGACCGCGCAGATTGCAGACAAGCCGTCCGACGGCAATGCGTATTACCGGCGCGGTCAGGTCTATGCCAGCAAGGGCGCTTACCGGACCGCCATCAAGGACTTCGACGAAGCGATCCGGCTGAACGGCAAGGACGTCGAAGCCTACAACAACCGCTGCTGGGTGCGGACCGTGATCGGCGAACTCGAGCCCGCGCTCGCCGACTGCGACCAGGCGCTGCTGCTGCGTCCGAACTTCGTCGATGCGCTGGATAGCCGCGGGCTGCTGCATCTGAAGAGCGGACGCGACAAGGCCGCGATCGCCGACTTCGACGCCGCGCTCAAAGTCAATCCACGTCTGACCTCGTCGCTGTACGGCCGCGGGCTGGCGCGCAAGCGGATCGGGCTGGCCTCCGAAGGCGAGATCGACCTGACCACCGCCAAAAAGCTCGATCCCAATATCGGCAAGGAGTTCGCCGGCTACGGCGTGAAGTAGGCGTGACAGTTCCGCTTCACCGCCCCGCGGCATTGAACCTGCCGCCGCGATGGCGCGACGATCAGGAACCACGCGATCCAGATCCTCCGCCAGCGAACGCCCGCCAATCGCAGGAGACCGAACGATGACCAGGAAGACCGCAGCCCGACACCGCGCCCTGCTCGGCGCTTTCATGCTCGGTCTCGGCGCAGCTCTCCCGTTCGGCGCAGCATCGGCCGGAGAGGTGACGTCGGACCAGATCGTGCGGGCGCTGACGCCGAACAAGCCGCTGACCCGCAGCCTGTCGGCCGCACAGCCGGCTGCCGCAACCGCCGACCCAGCTCAGATCAAGTTCGTGGACGGCCTGCGCAACCGGCCGACACGATCGCTGTCGTCCGCCGAACGGACTCAGATCGCCGAGATCACCAAGGACAAGCCGAACATCGATCTCGAAATCACCTTCGACTACAACTCCGCCACGATCAGCCACCAGGCGGCGCCGGCGGTCGAAGCACTCGGCAAGGCGCTTTCCAGCGCCAATCTGAAGGGCGCAACCTTCGTGGTCGCCGGCCATACCGACAGCGTCGGCAGTGACACGTTCAATCAGGACCTGTCGGAACGTCGCGCCGACACCATCAAGCGGGCGCTGGTCGAGAAGTACGGCATCGCGGGCGCCGACCTCGTCACCGTCGGTTACGGCGAGAGCCGGCTTAAAGATCCGGCGCATCCCAACAGCGGCGTCAATCGCCGGGTGCAGGTGGTCAACATGTCGGATCAGAGCGCCGCGGCCAAATGAGCAGCGTTCCAGCTGATACCGGCGTCGTTTCAAGGCGTTCCGCTGCCGCGGGACGCCTTCGCTGTTTTGTCACTATTGGTCGGTGTATAGAGGGCCCGGCGCGCCCGCGCGCGAAACCGGACTAACGCCAGGCCAGTCGAAAGTTCGCCGAGTACCAAGATGATCAATGCGTGGATCCGCCCGAACCTGTCGCCGGCACGCGCTGCGATCGCTGCCGGCCTGCTCTGTGGCCTGGTCACGATGGCTCATGCGGATCAGCCCGCCGGCAATGCCGGTGTGCAGGTCGTCGTCGCCAAGGCGACCAGCGCCTGCTTTTCCGACAAGGTTCGGGTCACCGGCTTCGTGGTGCCGCGCAAGGAAGCGGTGGTGATCGCCGATAGCGACGGCCGCGTCACCGACGTGCTGGTGCGCGAAGGCGATGTCGTGACCGACAATCAGGATCTCGTTCGCGTGACCGGCCCCGGCGGCAACAGGACGCTGAAGGCGCCGGCTGCAGGCCTGATCACCGAGGTGCGGACGATCGCCGGCGCACCCGCTTCGCCGCTCGCAGGACCGATGTTGCGGATCGCGGTCGGCAATGACCTCGAAATCGATGCCGAAGTGCCGAGCATTCACGCCCTGAAGGTCGGCCCCGGTGCCACCGCGCGGATCAGCCGCGACGACGGCACCGAACTCACCGGCACGGTGCGGCTCGCCGCGCCGCAGATCGACCGCAAGACTCAATTCGGCCAGGTGCGGATTGCGCTCGCCGCCTCGCCCGCCCTCAAGGTCGGGATGTTCGTGCGCGTCACCATCGATGCGCGGCGAAGCTGCGGCGTCGCGATCCCGCGCTCCGCGATCGACCACGCCACCGTACAGGTGGTGAAGGACAACGTCGTCGAAACTCGCTCGGTCAAGGTCGGCCTGACCTCCGATCATGCGATCGAGATCATCGACGGGGTCCGCGAAGGCGAGATCGTGGTGGCCGACGCCGGCACCTCGCTGCACGACGGCGACCGCATCAAGCCGATCTTCACCGACGATTCCGAGCGACCGAAAGCGCGCTGATGGGCCTCAACGTTTCCTCCTGGTCGATCCGGCATCCGCTGCCCTCGATCGTGTTCTCGATCATCCTGCTGGCGCTGGGCTGGATCAGCTTCACCAAGCTGGCGGTGACGCGATTGCCGAGCGCCGACATCCCGGTGATTTCGGTTGCGGTGTCGCAGTTCGGCGCGGCGCCGGCCGAACTGGAAGCGCAGGTCACCAAGACGATCGAGGACGGCGTCTCCGGTGTCGAAGGCGTCCGCCACATCGCCTCGTCGATCACCGACGGGTTGTCGGTGACGACGATCCAGTTCGCGCTGGAAACCAACACCGACCGCGCGCTCAACGACGTCAAAGACGCGGTGACGCGCGTCCGCGCTAACCTGCCGCAGAACATCAATGAACCGCTGATCCAGCGCGTCGACGTCATCGGCCTGCCGATCGTCACCTACGCGGCGATCTCGCCCGGCAAGACGCCGGAGCAACTGTCCTGGTTCGTCGATGACGTCGTCAAACGCGCGCTGCAGGGCGTGCGCGGCGTCGCCCAGGTCGAACGCATCGGCGGTGTCGAGCGCGAGATCCTGGTGTCGCTCGATCCCGACCGGCTGAAAGCCGCAGGGCTGACCGCGCTCGACGTGTCTCGCCGGCTGCGCGGCACCAATGTCGATCTCGCCGGCGGACGCGCGGAGATCGGTAACAACGATCAGGCGATCCGCACCCTCGCCGGCGCCCGCACGCTCAACGATCTCGCCGGCACCATGATCAGCCTGAATGCCGGCGGCGAAGTGCGGCTCGACGATCTCGGCACCGTCACCGACACCATCGCGGCGCGCCACACTTTCGCGCGCTTCAACGGCGAGCCGGTGGTCGCGCTCGGCATCAAGCGCTCCAAGGGCGCCAGCGACGTCGTGGTCGCCGAGGCGGTGCAGAAGCGGATCGACGCGCTGAAGGCGCAATATCCCGACGTCGAGCTCAAGCTGATCGACACCTCGGTCGACTACACCAAAGGCAATTACGAGGCGGCGATCTCGACGCTGTTCGAGGGCGCGATCCTGGCCGTCATCGTGGTGTTCCTGTTCCTGCGCGACTTCCGCGCCACCGTGATCGCGGCGATCTCGCTGCCGCTGTCGATCTTCCCGGCGTTCTGGGCGATGGACATGCTGGGGTTCTCACTGAACCTCGTCAGCTTCCTTGCGATCACGCTGTCGACCGGCATCCTTGTCGACGACGCCATCGTCGAGATCGAGAACATCGTCCGCCACATGCGGATGGGCAAATCGCCTTATCAGGCGGCGATCGAGGCCGCCGACGAGATCGGCCTCGCGGTGATCGCGATCTCGCTGACCATCATCGCGATCTTCGCGCCGGCCAGTTTCATGTCGGGCATCGCCGGACAGTTCTTCAAGCAGTTCGGCATCACCGTCTCGGTGCAGGTGTTCTTCTCGCTGCTGGCGGCGCGGTTCGTCACGCCGGTGCTGGCGGCGTATTTCCTGAAAGATCATCCGCATGTCGAGAAACCGCCGGGCCGCGTGCTGCGCGCCTATACGCGGGTCGTCACCTGGTCGGTGCAGCATTATTACATCACAGTGCTGATCGGGCTCGGCATCTTCGCCGCTTCGATTTGGAGCATCGTGCTGCTGCCGCAGGGGTTCCTGCCGGCGCAAGACACCGCACGCTCGGTGCTGGCGATGCAGCTGCCGCCCGGCACCCAGATCGGCACCACCGAGAAGACCACCGAGGCGATCGTCAAACTGCTGCGCGAGCGACCCGAAGTGAAGAGCGTATTCGTCGATGGCGGCCGGGTGCCGCCCGGCATCCAGGAAGTGCGCCGCGCCTCGCTGATCATCAACTACACGCCGAAGCACGACCGCTCGATCACCCAGCGCGAGCTGGAACACGCGATCAGCAGGCAGCTCGATCAGGTGCCGGACATCCGCTACTGGTTCCTCGACGAGAACGGCCTGCGCGCGATCTCGCTGGTGGTGACCGGGGACGACAGCGCCGTCGTCAACAACGTCGCCCAGGAACTCGCATCACAGATGAAGCGGATTCCGCTGATCTCCAACGTGATCTCGGAAACCGCGCTGGACCGGCCCGAACTGCGGATCCGCCCCCGCGCCGATCTCGCCGCCCGGCTCGGCGTCTCGACCGAAAGCCTGTCCGAGACCATCCGGGTTGCGACCATCGGCGACGTCGGCCCGGCGCTCGCCAAGTTCGACGCCGGCGACCGGCTGGTGCCGATCCGGGTGCAGCTCGAGGATTCGGCGCGCGGCGAGCTCGCCACGCTCGAACAGCTTCAGGTGCCGATCTATGGCGGCCGCGGCGCGGTGCCGCTGTCCGTCGTCGCCGACGTCAAGTTCGATCAGGGCCCGACCAGCATCAACCGCTATGACCGGCTGCGCCAGGCGACCGTCGCGGCCGACCTGGTCGGCAATTCCGCACTCGGCGACGCCACCAAGCAGATCAACGAGCTGCCGGTGATGAAGTCGCTGCCGAAGGGCGTCAAAGTCAGCCCCTCCGGCGATGCCGAGAACCTCGCCGAACTGTCGGACGGCTTCGCCACGGCGATCAGCGGCGGCCTGATGATGGTCTATGCGGTGCTGGTACTGCTGTTCGGCACCTTCCTGCAGCCGATCACCATCCTGTTCTCGCTGCCGCTGTCGATCGGCGGCACGATCGGGGCGCTGCTGCTGACCGGCAAACAGCTCACCACACCGGTGTGGATCGGCATCCTGATGCTGATGGGCATCGTCACCAAGAACGCGATCATGCTGATCGAATTCGCCATGGAGGCGATGCGCGAGGGCAAGAGCCGCGACGCCGCGATCATCGACGCCGGCCAAAAGCGCGCCCGCCCGATCGTGATGACCACGATCGCGATGGTGGCCGGCATGATGCCGAGCGCACTGGCATTCGGCGCCGGCGGCGAATTCCGCTCGCCGATGGCGCTGGCGGTGATCGGCGGCCTGATCTTCTCCACGGTGCTGTCGCTGATCTTCGTGCCTGCCGTGTTCATGATGATGGATGATGTCGGCCGCGGCTTCTGGGCGGTCGGCAAACGACTGCTCAGCGGCAGCGCGCGCGATGCGGCCGAAGCCGTGCCGGCGGCGGCGACACCACCCGCCAGTGCCGAGCCGGCACCGACGGCCAAGAAGCCGTCGTTCTGGCGTGGCTAGGGTCGGCGGATCAGCGGGCAGCCGGATGCGTAAGGAGCCGAGATGAAACCGATCAGGATCGCAGGCGCCATGGCGGCTCTGCTCCTCGTCGCGGCCACGCTGCTGATCGCGATCGGGATTCCGGCTGGCGCGCTGACCGGCGCGATCCAGAGCCGAATCGAACGCGACACCGGCTACCGGGTGACGATCGCCGGGACCGGTACCGTCCGACTGTTTCCGGCGGTCGCGCTCACCTTGCACGATGTCAGCGCCGAATTGCCGAGCGGCCGCACCACCGATCCGCGGCTGAGAATCGCGACCGTCCGCGCCGAACTGCCGTTGACCAGCCTGATCTCGGCGACGCCGCGGCTCACCGAGCTGACCCTGATCAGTCCAGAACTACACCTGCCGCTGCTGCGCCGGCGCGACGAGGCCGGCGCCACGCCAGCGCCCGCGCGTAAAGGCAGCGCCGAGCTCGCCGACATCGAGCGCATCGTGGTTCAGGACGGCGTCGTGGTGATGACCAGCGCGGCGGACCGCGTCGAACGCCGCATTGCCGGGATCCAGGCCGACATCGAACGTGACGATACCGAGGGGCCGATCACCGCCAGCGGCTCGGCCACGCTCGGCCGCTCGCCGGTGTCGTTCGAACTCACCGCCACGCCGCCTGCCGATGACAAGCAGCCGATGCTGATCGATCTCACGCTCGACGCGCCGGGGCTGCTGACGTCACGGCTCAGCGCCAAAGCGGAAGCGCGGCTGCGCGGCACCACGCTGGCGATCAACGGCGTCAGCGGCAGACTGGGCGACGCACCGTTCAATGGCTGGGCCTCGGTGGACGTCGCCGGCAAGCCGCTGGTCAAGCTCGACCTCGACTTTCAGCGGCTCGATCTCGTCGCCATCACCCGGACCGCGCCTCCCGGCTCACCGTGGAGCGAAACGCCGCTCGATTTCGCCGGCCTGAATTACGTCGATGCCGAATTGCGGCTGTCCGCCGCCGAGCTGAATATCGGCCCGGCCCGGATCGCACCGGCTTCGGCCGACGCAAAGCTCGCGGGCGGGGTGCTGTCGGTGCAAGCGAGCCGTCTGGCCGCCTATGGCGGACAAGCGACCGGGACGCTGGCGATCGACGCCTCCGGTGCGGTGCCGACGTTCGACCTGCAGGGCGATCTCAGCGGCGTGCATGCGCTGCCGCTGCTCGACGGGCTGGCCGATTTCGACCGGCTTGACGGCCGGCTGCAGGCCAAGCTGGCGCTGCGCAGCAGCGGGGGTAGTGCGCGCGCGATCGCATCCGGCCTCAGCGGCAGCGCCGCGGTCGGACTTCGCGACGGCGCGATCCGTGGCATCGACGTCACCCGGATCATCCGCAATCTGACTGCGCATACCCAGGACGGCTGGCAGATCGCCCCGACCGACGCCACCGATCTCAGCGAATTCGCCGCCTCGTTCCGGATCGCCCAAGGCAAGGCCGAGACCTCCGATCTGAGGCTCGCCGGTCCGCTGGTGCGGATGACCGGCGCCGGCGCGATCGATCTGCCGACCAAAACGCTGGCGCTCAAAGTGGAGCCCAAGCTGGTGCTGACGACGCAGGGACAGAGCGCGTTGGAGCGAAGTGTTGCGCCCGCCCCCGAGCCGATCGGCTTCGGCATTCCGGTCAGGATCGAGGGACCGTGGATTGCGCCGCGCATATTTCCCGATATCGCCGGCGTGCTCGATGATCCGGATGCGGCGTATCAGCGTTTGCGCGAGATCGGCAGCGGTCTGTTCGGCCTGCTCGGCAGCAGCCGCGGCGATCGCAACAACTCAAGCGACGCCAGCCGCCCTGACGACGATCACGGTGCGGCGGTGGACGCGATTATCAAGCAGCTGTTCGGACGGTGACGATCGATGCGAACCGGCAAGATCACGACCAGCGGAATGCGCGAGAGCAAAGCTTGGATGGCATCGAGGCAAGGACCCAACATGACCAGGCTGATCGCTGATCCCCTCCGTTTGGGGCCTGATCTTCAGCGTGCAACGCTGCTGGCTCTCGTGATCACCTGCGCGCTGGTATCACCGGTCCGCGCTCAGGGAAGTGAAGCCGCCGCCCAGACCGTCACGGTCTTTCCCGCCGCCAAGGCCTGCTTTCCGGCGGTGGTCGAGGTGTCGGGATTTCTAATCCCGCGCGACGAAGTCTCGGTGCGACCGGACCGGCCCGGGGCCAAAATCAGCGACGTGCTGGTCGACCCAGGTGAGACCGTCACCCAGGGCCAAACCTTGGCGAAGCTCGACGGCGGCAGCACGGTTCAGGCGCCGGTCGCCGGCCTGGTGTCGGCTTCGACCGCTTTGATCGGCGCACCGGCGTCGCCAAAGGGCGAAGCGCTGTTCACCATCGTCAGCCGCGGCGAGTTCGATCTCGTTGGACAGGTGCCGACCCGCGACATGCCGCGGCTGTCGGTCGGCCAAACCGCGACCGTGAAGGTGGTCGGCGACAAAAACGAGCTACAGGGCAAGGTTCGCCGCGTTTCCGCCACGGTGGAGCCGAAGACCCAGCTCGGCAACGTGTTCGTCGGCGTCAGCTCGGACAAGCGCCTGCTCGCCAACGCCTCCGGCCGAGCCACCATCAAGACCGGCGAGAGCTGCAACATCTCGGTGCCGCTCACCGCGGTGATCTACAATCCGGTCGGAACCATCGTGCAGGTCGTGCGGCGCCAGGTGGTCGAAACCCGCCGCGTCGAAATCGGCCTGATGAATGGTGGCAACGTCGAAATCCGCGAGGGCCTGAAGGAAGGCGACATCGTGGTCGAACGTGCAGGCGCGCTGCTCCGCGAAGGCGACGCGGTGCGCCCGGTGCTGGCCGCCGGCGCCTCGGCGAAATAACACCGAGGCGCCTGACGGCTTCGGCCGCGACCGATCCGCCGCAAAGGGTTACGGCACGAGCTATCGAACCAGAGACAAGCGAGGCTGGGACACCCGCTCCTTGTCGGCGAACACCGCATAGTACAACGCGTAGGCCCAGCCGATGCCGGTCCAGCCGAGCAGCAGATTGCCGACGTAGAGTCCCCATTTGTATTCGACGTTGCGCGCGAACGCGATCAACATTGGCGCGCAGTACAACGCAGCAGCAACGAGATACATCGACCAGACGATCGCCGGCATGTTGGCGTCGTAGGGCAGTCCAGCCAGTTCAGACATTGTCTTCCTCCATGAGACCTGATGAGAAACGGCACTGTCTTTCCCTTTGGAGCTGACGAGCAAACTGACGGGGCCGCTCCAGCGGCAACCCGACGAGGGATTATCGTTGTGCCGACTGTGCGAAAGACGCAACGCAGCAAACTTTGTTTGAAATCAAAACTGCGACGGGAAAGACTGCGTCACTTCAACGCGGCAACAGGCCGGTGATACCAGATCAAGGCATACGGCAGGTATCAGCGCGCCATTCACGACTGATATCAGGAATAACAGTCAGCAAAGTTGCCGCACCCGAGACACACCGCACCTGTTGCACCCTGCCGCGCTTCTTCTCGTAACCCTGCCCCGAATCGCATCAACGGCGCGAGAGGCGACTGCGTAGTTCGCCTAGGGCCGCCCCTCTCATCGGCATTTGTCGTTTTGGTAGTCCCACGAGTAACGCAACTGGTGCGCCGTGGGGTATTTAGGAACTCGTTCATTGAACCGAGACGCCGCTCCGGGATTCCAAAACCTCCCGCGGGTGAGTGATTTACGCGGCGTCGACCTGAGAGGCTTAGATGCGACTTTCAATCACCCGAGCGGTTCTGATGTTCGGCCTCATCATCGGCACAGGCCTGGCGGCGGTTTTCGGGGCGAGCCTGTACGGCCTTTCCCAGCTCAAGGTCGGCGGGCCGCTGTATGAGCAGATCAAGCTCGGCAACGATCTGGTGGCCGATATCCTGCCGCCGCCCGCCTATGTGATCGAAGCCTATCTGGAAGCGACGCTGGCGCTGGAAGACCCCGGCTCTTCCGCGCTTCACCGCGAGCGGCTCGACCGCCTCAAGAAGGAGTACCAGGACCGTCACGCCTTCTGGCGCAAGGCGCCGCTCGAGCCGGCCATCAAGGCGCGGCTGATCGATGATTCCGACCGCGAGGTGCAGAAATTCTGGCGCATCATCGATGCGAGCCTGGTTCCGGCGATCGAGGCCAAGGATCCGGATGCCGCGATGCAGGCCTATAAGGATTTGACCGCCGCCTACACGGCGCATCGCGCGATCATCGACGACATCGTCAAGCGCACCAACGATCTCAACGCCGCCACCGAAGCCGCGACGGCGGTCCGCGTGACCGACCTTAATTATCTGCTGTGGGGCGTATCCGGCATCGTGTTCCTGCTGTTCGTGGCTGGGCTGACGGCGATCGTAAAAAGGGTGATCGTGCCGATCACCGGAATGACCGAAGTGATGCGGCGGCTGGCAAGCGGCGATCGGGCTGTTGCCATTCCGGCGATCGAGCGTGGCGACGAGGTCGGCGCGATGGCGCGGGCCGTTCAGGTGTTCAAGGACAATGCGCTGCGGGTCGAAGCCATGGAGTCCGAGCAGGGCATCAAGGCGCGAGCCGACGCCGATCGCCGCGCCGAGATGCACAAGATGGCCGACGACCTGGATCGTGCCATCGGCCGCATCGTTCAGACCGTGACCTCCACCTCCGCCGACATGGAAGCGGCCGCCAGACAGCTCGAGAGCGGGGCCGAGACGACCCAGCACCTGGCAACGACGGTGGCGGCGGCTTCGCAGCAATCCTGTGCAACGGCGCAGTCGGCGTCCGTGTCCTGCAACGAGGTAGCCTCATCGGCCTCGCAGATCGGTCAGCAGGTCCGGCAATCGCAGAACATTTCCCAGGCCGCCGTCCGGCAGGCGCAGGAAACCAACGCGCGGATCGCCGAGCTTTCGAAGGCAGCCGGGCGCATCGGCGATGTGGTGGATCTGATCAACGCGGTTGCGTCGCAGACCAACCTGCTGGCGCTCAACGCCACCATCGAAGCCGCGCGCGCCGGCGAGGCCGGCCGTGGCTTTGCCGTCGTGGCCGCCGAAGTGAAAGCACTGGCCGCGCAGACCGCGCGCGCGACCGACGAGATCACCGAACAGATCGCCCAGATGACGGCGGCGACCGAATCGTCGGTGTCGGCGATCGAAGCGATCGGCAACACCATCCTGCAGATCTCGGAGATTTCGGATTCGACCGCCTCGGCCGTCGATCACCAGGGCGCCGCGATGCGCGAGATCGCCAGCACGGTGCGGCAATCGGCGGATGCTGCGACCGAAGTCTCGGGGACGATCGGGGCGGTCCGCGAGGGCGCCCAGAACACGGGCGCGGCCTCAACGCATGTGCACGATCTCGCCGCCGCGCTGCTGGCGGAAAGCCGTCATCTCAAGATCGAGGTCGACCGCTTCTCGGCCGCAGTGCGAGCGGCCTGATCGTGGAGCGCGGCACTGTCCGGCGCCGCGCCTGTTGATCTTACGCGCTGCGCGCCAGCGCGCCGTCGATCATCGCCACCGCATTGCTGACGCCGTAGACGGCCACGAAGGAGCCGAACCTCGGCCCTTTCTCCTGGCCGAGTAGCACCTGGTACAGCATGTTGAACCAGTCGAGCGAGACGCCCGGCTTGCCGTCCTTGGCGGTCTTCTTGTGGTCGAGGAACGGCTCGCGGCGGCCGATCTCGTACACCACGTCCTGGATCGCCTCGGCGGTCGCGTCCGCCGGCAGCTGTGACAACGCATCGCGCAGATCCTGCAGCGCGGCGCGCTCGGCATCGGTCGGATCGCGGAACACCTTGGTGGGCGCCACGAAGTCGCGGTAGTAATTGATTGCGTAACCGACCATCGCGTCGAGCTTGGGATGGCTCTGCGGCGTCACGCCCGGCCGGTAGCGGCCGATGAAGCCCCACAGCGTATCGGCGTTTTCGGCATTGGACGACGACACCAGCGTCAACAGCAGCTGGAACGTCACCGGCATGTCGGCCTGCGGCGGATTGCCGGAATGGATGTGCCAGACCGGGTTGGCGAGCCGCTGCTTCAGATCCTGCCGCGCGTAGCCATCGAGGAACTGCTGATACTCGTCGACGTTGCGCGGGATCACATCGAAATACAGCCGCTTCGCCGCCTTCGGCTCGCGGTACATGAACAGCGACAGCGATTCCGGCGAAGCGTAGCGCAGCCACTCCTCGATGGTCAGGCCGTTGCCCTTCGACTTCGAGATCTTCTGGCCCTTGTCGTCGAGGAACAGCTCGTAGTTGAAGCCTTCCGGCGGCGTGCCGCCGATCGCCTGGGCGATCTTGCCGGACAGCTTCACGGAATCGATCAGGTCCTTGCCGGCCATCTCGTAGTCGACGCCGAGCGCGGTCCAACGCATCGCCCAGTCCGGCTTCCATTGCAGCTTGCAGTGACCGCCGGTGACCGGAACGGTGATGCGTTCATTGGTTTCCGGATCGTCGTAGGAAATCGTGCCGGCCTTGACGTCGTGCGCGACGATCGGCACCTGCAGCACCACGCCGGTGCGCGGGCAAATGGGGAGGAATGGCGAATAGCTGGCGGCGCGCTCCTCGCGGAGCGACGGCAGCATGATCGCCATCACCTTCTCGAGCCGCTCCAACACCTTCAGCAGCGTCGCGTCGAACCGGCCCGACTTGTAGTACTCGGTCGCCGAAGCGAACTCGTAGTCGAAACCGAATGTGTCGAGGAAGGCGCGCAGCCGCGCGTTGTTGTGGGCGCCGAACGAATCATGGGTGCCGAACGGATCCGGCACGCTGGTCAGCGACTTGCCGAGATTCTTCTCCAGCAGCTCCTTGTTCGGCACATTGTCCGGCACCTTGCGCAGGCCGTCCATGTCATCCGAGAACGCCAGCAGCTTGGTCTTGATCTTGTCGTCGGTCAGCACACGGAAGGCATGGCGCACCATCGTGGTGCGCGCGACCTCGCCGAACGTGCCGATATGCGGCAGCCCCGACGGACCGTAACCGGTCTCGAACAGCACCTCGTCCTTCGGATGCTTTTTCAGCCGGTTCACCAGCGCGCGCGCCTGCTCGAACGGCCAGGCGTTGGATTGTTCGGCGAGGGTGCGCAGCTCGGAAGCGCTCGGAAGGTCGATCGTCGTCATTCAGGTCTCCAGCCGCCCTTGAAGGCGGGTCTTTCAAAACGGGCTGACGGAAAAATACCGGAGCCACAAGTCGGTGTACTGGCCCTTTTCCCAAACCCGGAACAGCGCCCAATTCAGCGCCTGGCGCAACGTGTCGTTGCCCTTGCGCACCGCGATGCCGACGCCCTCGCCGAAATAGCGGCTCTCCAGGAACGGAGCGCCGGAGAATGCGCAGCAGTTCTCCGAGTCGGTGCCGTTGATCCAGAACGCCAGCGAGATCGCGTCGCCGAAGATGAAATCGACTTCGCCCCGCTTCAGCGCGGTCCGCAGCGCCTCGGCATTCGGATAGGAATGCAGCTCGGCGTCGGTGAACATCGCCTTCAGATAGGCCTCATGCGCCGAACCGGCGACCGCGCCGACCTTGCGGCCTTCGAGAAACTCAGGACGCATCTCCCGCATCACCGCATCCTTGCGGGCGACGAACCGCGCCGGCGTGCGGTAATAGGGATCGGTGAAATCCAGCTTGGTGCGGGTCTGCGGCGTCACCGCCAGCGACGCGATGATGGCGTCGCCGCGATTGCCGGCGAGCGCGTCGAGTAGGGTCTCGAACTTCCGCATCTGCACCGTACAGGTGATCTTGATCTCATCGCACAGCGCGCGGGCCAGATCGACGTTGAACCCTGCCGGATTGCCGTCGGCCCCGGTGAAGTTGAACGGCGGATAATCGACCTCGGTCAGGAACCGGATCATCGTCAGGCGCGACATATCCGGCCGCTCCGGCCGCCGCCGTGGATCCCAAAACCCCGGCACCGCATGCGCGGTCGCGTCCGCAATCGCCTTCGCCTCGGGCGCGGTCTCCGCAGCCCGCGCGGCCACAGGCGTCAGCAGCGTGGTCGCGGCGAGCGCCAGCGCCGCCACGGCTGCGCGCCAGACGGCCGGTCGGCCATTGATCAACATCGCAATCTGTGGTTGCATAGTCAGGGGTTCCGCACCGGCGGTCTTATAGACCATCCGACGCGAGACGCGAGTATCGTTTGCGTAAGAGCGTGCCATGGTCGGGACCGACCACGCCGGACTGCACGAGACGATGACCGACGGGCGCGGCGATGGTGAGGCAATCGCCCCATGGCCCGGGCCGCCCCGGTTTCTCGCCGCCCGGCCTGCCTACGTCAGCAACGACAATCATCCAGGCGAGCAATGGCGCGAGGCTGCGGACCGACAATCCGAAGCGATCGCAGCGCCGGAGCTGGATTGCTTGCGCGGCGTGCTTGCGCCGGCACTGCTGCAGGCGGCCGCGCGGCGCGCCAGAGACCTCGACATCGGTGCCGACCGTGTCCTGATTCAGCAGGGCCTGATCGAGGAGGAAGCGTATCTCCGCTATCTCGCCCGCTGGCTTCGCCTCGGCTTCGAAGACTTCGGCGCGTTCGATCGCGCCGACTGTCCGCTGGAGGACGCGCAAATCTCGTCTGCCACTGCGACCGGAATTGTGCCGCTCCGGGTCGATGGCGAATTGATCTGGGTGGTGGCGCCGCGACATCTTGCGAGCCATCGGCTGTGCGGGCTGCTCGACGACTATCCGGACACACGCCCGCGGCTGCGATTGGCCTCGACGGCGAATCTGGAGACCTTTCTGGCGCAGCAGGGCGAGCGCACACTGGCCGACATCGCCAGCTCCGATCTGCACCAGCGCCACCCGATGCTGTCGGCGGCGCCGCGCCGACCCGGTCCGGTGTGGCGGCAGCGCCTGAAGCGCGGGGTTTGTGTGGCGGTCCCGCTCGCTCTGCCGCTCTATCTCTATCCTGACATCACGACGACGCTGCTGGCAGCCTGGTTCATCGGCTTTGCCGGATTGCGATTGCTGGCCTGCTTGTGGCCACGCTCGACCTTGCCATCGCCGCCGCGAAAGCCGGACGCCGAATTGCCGATCTATACGGTGGTGGCGGCGCTGTATCGCGAAGCCGACTCGGTGGGAACGCTGGTGGAGGCTCTCGACGCGCTCGATTACCCACACGAGAAGCTCGACCTTATCCTGGTGATCGAGCCCGACGACCTCGCCACCCGCGCGGCACTGGCACGGATCAAACAGCGGCCGCATCTGCGGGTGCTGATCGCGCCTGCGGTCGAGCCGAGAACGAAGCCGAAAGCGCTCAACTACGCCCTCGCCTTCGCGCGCGGCAGCTTCATTGCGGTGTACGATGCCGAAGACCGGCCCGACCCGGACCAGCTGCGGGCGGCGTTGGCAGCGTTCGATGCTGCGAGCCCCGACACCGCTTGCGTCCAGGCCAGCCTGTGCATCGACAATCTCACCCATAGCTGGCTGTCGCGCACATTCCTGGCCGAATATGCCGGCCAGTTCGATCTGTTTCTGCCTGGCCTGGCGGCGCTCGGACTGCCGCTGCCGCTCGGCGGCACCTCCAACCATTTCCGCACCGATGTGCTCCGCGCGATCGGCGGCTGGGATCCGCACAACGTCACCGAAGACGCCGACCTCGGCTTCCGGCTGGCCCGGTTCGGCCACCGCTGCGTCACCATTGCTTCGGCCACCTACGAGGAAGCTCCGATCGCGTTCGGCAACTGGCTGCCGCAGCGGGCACGCTGGATGAAGGGCTGGATCCAGACCTGGGCGGTGCATATGCGGCAGCCGATCCGGCTGTGGCGCGAGATCGGCTGGCGCGGCGTGATCGGCCTCAACCTGGTGGTCGGCGGCAATGTGCTGTCGGCGCTGGCCTATCCATTATTGGTGTGGCTCGCCGTTGCGGCGGCAATCGATTGGCCGGAGCAGTTGCCGGTATGGCTCGGCGGCTGGCTGGAGCCCGCGGCGCCGAGCGCGCTGCACTGGCTGACGATCGCATCCGGCGTTGCATCGACATTGGTGGTCGGCCTGCTCGGCCTCGCCCGGCGGCGGCAATTACGGCACGCCGGCGCATTGGCGCTGACGCCGCTCTATTGGCTGTGCCTATCGGCGGCGGCGTGGCGCGCGCTGGCGCAATTCGTCTGGTGTCCGTACCGCTGGGACAAGACTCAGCACGGCGTTGCCCGCCGTCCGCATCCGCTGGCGCCGAAGCCAAAAGCCCGGCGGTCGCGATGGCGGCTGTCGGCGTAAGCTACAGATACCGCTTCAGGTCGGCCGCAGCCTCCTCGGGCTTGCGCTTGATGTTGAACGGCGAGACGAAATTGCCCGACTTGTCCATCAGATAGATCAGCGCGGTGTGATCCATCGTGTAGTCGCCGTCCTTCAGCGGGACCTTCTTGGCATAGACCCGGTAGGCCTTCTCGATCTTCTCGGTGGCTTCCGGGGTTCCGACCAGCCCCTTCAGATGCGGATCGAAGCTCGACAGATAGTCCTTCATCGACTGCGGAGTGTCGCGCTCGGGATCCACCGAGACGAAATAGGCATTGATGCGGTCGGCATCGGGGCCCATCGCGCCGAGCACCTGCGACAACTCGAACAGCGAGGTCGGGCAGACGTCCGGGCAACGGGTGAAGCCGAAGAAGATCAGGGTCGGCTTACCCTTCATGCTTTGTTCGGTGATGACCTGGCCGTTCTGGTCAGTGAGACGGAACGGACCGCCGATCGTCGCCGGTGCCGAGATCTTCTGCAGACCGCCGAGCAGCCACAGCACGACCACGAGGCCGACGATCAGGCTGCCGGCAAACGCGGCGATCACGACCAGCGGGCGGATGGATTTGGCTTGTGCAGACATCGGCAGACACCTCGCAACCTTCGGAGCGGCCGGTTGGACGCTATTTCAGCCCAGCCGCTGCGATGTGCGGCAATCGCCGCACGGTCGCCCCCAATAGAGCCAGCGGCGGCGCCCGGCAAGCCGCGACGCCGTCGCACTGATCACGTGATCCGGAGGATGGATCGCGGGCGCGGAATCAGCGGCCGGCCTGAGCCTGCGCGTCCATGTAACAGGGACGGTACATCGACATCAGCTGCTTGCCGCGCAGGAAGATCATGTGACGGGTCAAGCCACCGCGCTTGGCGATCCAGCGGCGGATGCTGGTCGGGTACATCGTGTACAGCATCTGCGTGGCCTCGGTATTGGTGATGACGTTGCCATTCGAGCCGAGATCCCAGGCGGCGTGGAAGCCGAGATTGGCCCGGGAAGTCACGCAGATCTTATCGTGCGGGACCGCACCCAGCACGATGGTGCAGGCCGAGGCGCACAGGCCGTCGATCATCACGGTTTCGCCGGAGCTGCGCAGCGACTGGTAGCGGTCCACATAGGTTCCGATCCGGCCGCCACGATCGTCGGCGATTCGCACCATCGCCTGGCTCGACGCCACGCCGGCGACCAGCAGCATGGCCGCGAGCATCCCCGTGAACAGTCTCATGGCTCCCCCAACGATCCCCGTCGCGAAGCCGCAGACCGTGCGCCCTCGAGACAGCGTCAGGGTGATTTCCGATCAAGGCTTTGTCCAGATCGACGGCCGGCCTCGGACCAATTTCAAATCGAGTGTTGCCCGCAGGATGCACTGCGGTTCGTGGGGTCCCAAACTGAAACAGGACGGTTCGATACGTCGTGGAGGAACGCCGATTCGGTTCCATGACGGATGCCGCCGGCACCCGCAGCCGATGCTTGGACGCAGACCGCATGAGGGAGGTCCGTGGCCAGCTACGGGCCCCGCGAGATGCGCTGACGTGCGTCACTACGACCGATCGAGTCGAGCACAATCTCTCGACACCGCACTAGGAACGCCGAACCAGATTCTATCGCTCGCGTCTCTGTTAGTAATCGATCGCCTTCGATCCGGCGTCTGCATGAAATTTCCCAGCGATCGTCATCGAAGCGTCATCCCCGTCTTGCGAAAGCTTCGCGACAACTAATCAATCCGATCCGGACAAGTACCAGGATTTCAACATCGCGGGAGATCTTAAGGCAAACTTAGCACCGGTTCGTCCAAGCTTAGTTATTACGTCAAGATTCGAATCTGGAGCCTCATCGGACCAGCGATCGACTACGTCGCAGATTGCTCAGTGTTTGTGCAGATTGCCTGCCTCACCAACAAGCACGTCCACAACTCACACGTCATCGTCCAAGCGAATCGTCTGAAACTCGGGATCTCCCATGTCTCTTCGTCTCGGCCTCACGTCCAAGATCAATTCCATCGCTCTGGTCGGCATCATTGGCGTTCTCGCCTTTGGCGCGCTGTATATGATCGGAACATCGTCACAAGACGCAGCGAGGCTGATTGACGAACGAGCCCGCACACTCGGCGACAGCAACGCAAAATTGCAAATCGCCCTGCTCGAGCAGCGCCGCGCCGAGAAAAACTTCATGCTGCGCAAGGACGAGCAATATCTCGGCATGTTTCAGCAGAGCGGCCGAGTGGCAGCCGAGACGCTCGCGGACATGATCCGGCAGACCGAGGCAGCCGGTCAGACTGAACTCACCCGCAGTTTGAAATCGGTGCAGGACGGATTTGAGAACTACCAGCGCCAATTCGGCAGGTTCGGTGAGGCCACCGTGAAGCTCGGCCTCAAGGAAGATCTTGGGCTCGAAGGCAGCCTGCGAGCGTCGGTGCACGATGTCGAAAAGACGATCAGCAGCTTCGACTCCCCGCCCCTGATGGTGCAGATGCTGATGATGCGCCGGCACGAGAAGGACTTCATGCTCCGCCGCCATCCGAAATACGGCGACGAGATGAAGAAGCAATCCGCCGAATTCGCCAAGCTGCTCGCCGCCTCCGACCTGCCGCCAACGGCAAAGACCGAGATCACCCAAAAGCTCGGCGCCTATCAGCGCGACTTCTCCGCCTGGATGGAGAATGCCCTGGCGTTGGACCGTGCCGAGAAGGACATGGTGACGACCTACCGGGCAGTGCAACCCGCGCTCGACGAGCTCTCCAGCACGGTTAGGCAGCAGGCGGAGCTCGCGAAGACGATGGCCGCCACCGCGCGGCGGGCCACCGAGCAGCGCATGCAGATCGCGATCATCGCCATCATCCTGACCGTGATGGTGCTCGGGATCTGGATTGCGCGGTCGATCACCAAGCCACTCAGCGGGCTGAACACCGGCATCCGCCGCCTCGGCGATGGCGAACTCGATCTGGTGCTGCCGGGCCTGCAGCGCAGCGACGAGATCGGCGACATGGCGCGCGCGGTGGAATCCTGCAAGCTGAAGGCCGAGGAGCGCGCCGCAGCAGAAGCCGCCGCCAAGGCGGAGCATGACCGGCTGGCCGCGCAGCAGCGCAAAGGCGAGATGATCGCCCTCGCCGCCAAGTTCGAAGACGCGGTCGGCGAGATCGTCGAGACCGTATCGTCGGCCTCGACCGAGCTGGAAGCTTCGGCGACCACCCTGACCTCGACCGCCGATCACGCCCAGCAGTTCACCACCCTGGTCGCCGCAGCTTCCGAGGAGGCGTCCACCAATGTGCAATCGGTGGCGTCGGCCAGCGAAGAGATGTCGTCCTCGGTCAATGAGATCAGCCGCCAGGTGCAGGAGTCGGCGCGGATTGCCAGCGAGGCAGTGACGCAGGCGCAGGCCACCAACGAACGCGTCAGCCACCTGTCCGAAGCCGCATCACGGATCGGCGACGTCGTCGAACTGATCAACACCATCGCAGCCCAAACCAACCTGCTGGCGCTGAATGCCACGATCGAGGCGGCGCGCGCCGGCGAAGCCGGCCGCGGCTTCGCCGTGGTGGCAGCCGAAGTGAAGCAACTCGCCGAACAGACCGCCAAGGCCACCGACCAGATCAGCCAGCAGGTCGGCGGCATCCAGACCGCCACCGACCAGTCGGTGAGCGCGATCCGGCAGATCGGCGAGACCATCGCGCGGATGTCGGAGATCGCCGCGACGATCGCCTCCGCAGTGGAAGAACAGGGCGCCGCGACGCAGGAAATCTCGCGCAACGTGCACCACGCCGCCGAAGGTGCCCATCAGGTCTCGGTGAACATCGTCGAGGTCCAGCGCGGCGCCTCGGCGACCGGCTCGGCTTCTGCGCAGGTGCTGTCCGCGGCGCAGTCGCTGGCGCATGACAGCACCCGGCTGAAAGACGAAGTCGCCCGCTTCCTCCGAACGGTGCGGGCGGCGTAGTTCGCGGCGCGCGGCGGATTGATGACCAACTGGTTACCAAGCCGTGCCGTTAATGATCTTCGTAAAGGTTGATTCTGCTCGATCGTTGACGGACGTCGTGATCACAACCAAACATGCGGCGATATTTCATTGGCGCTGAGGATCGTCCATGTCTCGTTTGTCCGCCGCTTTGCTCGCTTCCGCCGTCGTCGCCGGCGCGGCCGTCGCGCTGCCGACCGCAGCCTCCGCTTGTTACGGCTGCGCCCCGCCGCCGTGCTACACCTGCTATCAGCAGCAATACGTTGCTCCGGAGTACCGCACCGTCGAGGAGACGGTGATGGTCAACCCGGGCCGCGTGGTCGCCCACCGCGTTCCGCCGCAGTATCGCACCGTGATGGTGCCGAAGACCGTGATGGTCTCTCCCGGCGGCGTCGAATACGAGCGCATCCCGCCGCAATACGCCACCCGCGAGCGCGTCGAGATGGTGTCGCCGGGCTACAGCTACTACGCGCCGGTCCGTCCGCGCTGCGGCGGCTGCGGCTGGTAACGACTCGTTAACGTCTTAGGATTGGGGGGAGTTTATGCGCCCCATCCTGATGCGCCGACCGTTTCGATGGGTTTCGCTGTACGCTCAACCCAACCTACCGACTTCGCTCTAATTTGCGTCTACACCAACGTCGTGATGGCCGGGCTTCGTCCCGGCCATCCGCGTTTTCAGGCGGCGCGGCTGATCTCTCAGCTCCGCCGGAATGGCAGCTTCGGCCCGTCGAGTTTGCGCAGGCCCGACTCGCGGCGCTCCAGCCACCAGCCATATTGCTTCGGCCAGTCGGCGAACACCTCATCGCCTTCGGTGAGTTCGAGCTGCGCGTGTAGCGCCCAGTTCGGATCGAACAGCGCCTCGCGGCCGATCGCGATCAGATCAGCCTGACCCTGCTCGACGATCTTCTCGGCCTGATCCGGATGGATGATCAGCCCAACCGCAATGGTCGGGATCTCGGCTTCGGTCCGGATGGTTTCGGCGAACAGCACCTGGAAGCCGTAGCCACGCGGAATCCGGTTGGCAGTGGCCGACCCGAGCAGTCCACCCGACGAACAATCAATGATGTCGGCGCCGCGCGCCTTGGCCTCGCGCGCGAATACGACCGAGTCGGCAAGCTCGATGCCGCCATCGACGCCATCGACCGCCGATACCCGCACCGCCAGCGGCAGTGTGTCGGGCCAGGCGTCGCGGACCGTCTCGATCACCTCCAGCGGAAACCGCATCCGCCCGGCGCGGTCGCCGCCATAGGCGTCGGTGCGCCTGTTCGACAGCGGCGACAGGAACGAGTGCAGCAGATAGCCGTGGGCGCAGTGCACTTCGAGCATCTCGAACCCGGCTTCGACCGCGCGCAGCGTCGCGCTGCGCCAAGCCTCGAGCAGATGGTCGAGATCGTCGTCGCTCAGTTCCTGCGGCGTCAGCCAGCCTTCGTCCATCGGGATCGCGCTCGGCGCGACGATGTCCCACGGCTGATCACCGCGGGCGATGTCCTCCGCGGTCAGCGCGGCGTTGCCGTACCATGGCCGTTGCATGCTCGCCTTGCGGCCGGCGTGGGCGAGCTGAATCGCCGGCACCGCACCATTGTCGCGCAGAAAGGCGGCGATCCGCTCCAGCGGCCGGATCTGGTCGTCCTTCCACAGTCCGAGATCGCCATGGGTGATGCGGCCGTTGGCGGTTACCGCGGTCGCTTCGACCATCACGATGCCGGTGCCGCCCTGGGCGAACTTGCCGAGATGCACCAAGTGCCAGTCGTTGGCCACGCCATCGACTGCGGAATACTGGCACATCGGCGAGATCAGGATGCGGTTCTTGGCGGTGATGCCGCGCAGGGTGAACGGGCGAAACAGCGGCGGCTGTGACATCGGGACTCCACAACGTTCCTCGGAAAGACTTCTTCAGTCGGGCGGACAGCTCGGCGCAGACGCCAGCTCCTCCCGTTCGTTACGCACGATTCTGACGGTCCGGCCGCATCAGGTCAATTGCAGCAGTCGCTGTGAAATCCGGTTCAGTTGGACTATCGTCGCGCCATGAGCTTGATCCGACGTATTGTTTTGTCTCGCCGGGCCGTCCTGACCACCGCTGCCGCAGCCTTGGCGACGGCGAGGATTCCGTCGCCCGCACGGGCGCAGGGCCTGTATCCGACCCGCCCGGTGCGGATCGTGCTGCCGTTCGCGGCCGGCGGTGTCGCCGACATCACAGCGCGCCTGATCGCCGATCAGCTCGGCACCAAGCTCGGCCAGCGTTTCTATGTCGAGAACCAGCCGGGCGCCGGCGGCATCGCCGCGGCGCGCACGGTGATCTCGTCGCCTCCAGACGGCACCACGCTGGCGCTGTTGTCGAACGGCACCGCGATCAGCGTGTCGCTGTTCAAGAAGCTGCCGTTCGATCCGGTGAAGGATTTCGCGCCGATCTCGAGCCTCGGCACCTTCGACTTCCTGTTCGCGGTCCGCGCCGAGTCCAAGTTCAAGACGCTGGAAGACGTCATCAAGGCAGCGAAGCAGAAGCCCGGCGCGCTCAATGTCGGCACCATCAATACCGGCAGCACGCAGAACCTCGCCGCGGCGTTGTTCAAGACTGCGGCCGGGGTCGACTTTGTGATCGTTCCGTTTCGCGGAACGCCGGAAGTGCTGGTGGCGCTGCTGCAGGACAGCGTCGACCTGACGATCGACAGCTATTCGGCGCTGAAGGGAAATCTCGCCGATGGCAAGATCCGGGCTTTGGCAGCAACCGGGCCGCTGCGCTCGAAGATCACGCCCGAGATTCCGACTTTGCGCGAGAGCGGCATCGAAGCCAGCATCGAATCCTGGAACGGGTTGTTCGCACCGGCCGGTACGCCACCCGGCGTGATCGGCGCCTTGAACACCGCGCTACAGGAGATCCTCGCCGATCCCGCCCTCAAGAAGAAGATGCTCGAACTCGGCATCGACGCCAAGCCGTCGACGCCAGACCAGTTGGCGGCGCGGCTGCGCGGCGACATCGAGAAATGGCGCGCCGTGATCGAGCAGTCCGGCATCGAGCGGCAATAGCGGCGGGCCCGCGATCAGGCGATGAACCTCAAGCAGCTCGAATATTTCATGCATGTCGCCGAGCTCGGCTCGTTCAGCAAGGCCGCGATGGTGCTGGATGTCGCCCAGCCGGCGCTGAGCCGACAGGTGCGCGGGCTGGAGACCGAACTGCGCCAGCAATTGTTCCTGCGCAATGGCCGCGGCGTGGCGCTGACCGAAGCCGGGCGGCGGCTGTTCGATCACTCGGTGGCGATCATGCAGATGGTCGCGCATGCCCGCGAGGATCTCGGCGCCAGCCGCGACGCGCCGGTCGGCCGCGTCACCATCGGGTTGCCGCCGTCGATCGCGCGGCAACTGACGCTGCCGCTGATCGACCACTTCAAGCGCACCCTGCCGTCGGCCCGGCTGGCGATCGTCGAAGGCCTGTCGTCACACATCATCGAATGGGTCACCACCGGCCGCGCCGATGTCGGCCTGGTCTATAATCCGGACGCACAGTCCGGCATCGAGATCACGCCGCTGCTGCAGGAGCCGCTCGGGCTGGTCAGCTACGCACCCGCCGGCAAACGTCGCACTGCCGCAGCACCGCTGCCGTTCAAGGAACTGTCGAAATATCCGCTGATCGTGCCGGAACGGGTGCACGCGATGCGCCGGCTGCTGGAGAACGAGGCGGCGCTGGCCGGCGTCAAGCTCGACATCGCCTGGGAAGTCTCGAGCGTGCCGTCGATCATCGAATTGGTCTGCGCTGGCTACGGCCACGCGGTGCTGACGCGCAGCGGGGTGGCCGCTTCGCCGCGGGCGGCCGAGCTGGTGATGCGTCCGCTGATCGAGCCCGCACCGGCGAGCGCTCTTTGCCTCGTGGTGTCCGCGACGCGGCGGCCGACGCCGCTGGCGCAGCACAGCATGCGGATCCTGACCGACCTGGTGCAGACGCTGCCGACCTGATTCCGGCTCACGGTTTTCGGCACGGGCGGTTGCCATGCCGGAAGCCGATAGCTGTTATAGACCACCCGCCGTGGCGCCGGTCAGGCCGCCCGGCCAAAATAGCAATAACAATCCGGAAGGAAACGAATGCAAACCGCCATTCCCTGCCTGTTCATGCGCGGCGGGACCTCACGCGGCCCCTTCTTCAATGCAGCCGACCTGCCGAGCGACATCGCCACCCGCGACAAGGTGCTGCTCGCGGTGATGGGCTCGCCCGACCGCCGCCAGATCGACGGGCTCGGCGGCGCGCATCCGCTCACCAGCAAGGTTGGCATTGTTTCCAAAGGATCGAAGCCCGGCGTCGACCTCGATTTCCTGTTCGCCCAGCTGCAGCCCGACAAAGACACGGTCGATACCACGCCGAATTGCGGCAACATGCTGGCTGCGGTCGTGCCGTTCGCGCTGGAAACCGGACTGGTGAAGCCGCAAGGGCCGACCACCACGTTGCGGGTGCTGACGCTGAACACCGACATGCAGTGCGACATCACGGTGCAGACGCCGAATGGCCATGTCGATTACGAAGGCGACGCGCGGATCGACGGCGCGCCCGGCACCTCGGCGCCGATCAAGATCAACTTCCTCGATACCGCGGGTTCGGTGGCGCCCGGCCTGCTGCCGACCGGCAACGTCCGCGATATCATCGACGGCGTCGAGGTGACCTGCATCGACAACGGCATGCCGCTGGTGATGTTTCGCGCCGAGGCCGTCGGCCGCACCGGTTATGAGGGCGTCGCCCAGCTCAACGCCGACACCGAACTAAAGGCGCGGCTGGAGAAGCTGCGGATCGCCTGCGGCCACGCGATGCAGCTCGGCGACGTCACATCGAAGAACTATCCGAAGATGACGCTGATCTCGGCGCCGCGCGCCGGCGGCAGCATCTCGACCCGCAGCTTCATTCCGCACGTCTGCCACGACGCCATCGGCGTGCTCGCCGCCGTGACGGTGGCGACCGCTTGCGTGCTGAAAGGCAGCGTCACCGAAGGCATCGCGCAGGTGCCGGACGGCACCATCAAGCAGATCTCGGTCGAACACCCCACCGGCGAGTTCTCAGTCGAGATCGAGGTCGACCCGCAGAACCCGCAAAACGTCACCCGCGCCGCCCTGCTGCGTACCGCGCGCCTAATCATGCGCGGCGAAGCGATGGTGCCGGGCTCGGTGTGGGGCGGGAAGCAAGCCAGCGACGCATCGCTGCGGCGCGCGGGCTAAGACATCGAAGAATAGAGGACCAACATCGAAGCCCGCGCTGTTAGCACGAGCGACGCCACAACCACAGACGTCATGCCCGGGCTCGACCCGGGCATCCATCTTCTTCCGAGAAAGATGGATTGCCGGGCCTACGCCGCGCCGGAGGGGCTTCGGCCCCGCAGGCGGGTCAAGCCCGGCAATGACGGAGACAGACTATTCGAGGACACCTGATGATCATCGACATTCACGGCCACTACACCACCGCGCCGAAGGCGCTGGAGGATTGGCGTAACCGGCAAATCGCCGGCATCAAGGATCCGTCCGTGATGCCGAAAGTGTCCGAGCTGAAGATTTCGGACGACGAGCTGCGCGCCTCGATCATCGAGAACCAGCTCAAGAAGATGCAGGAGCGGGGCAGCGACCTGACGGTGTTCTCGCCGCGCGCCTCGTTCATGGCGCACCATATCGGCGACTTCAACGTCTCGTCGACCTGGGCGGCGATCTGCAACGAGCTGTGCTACCGCGTCTCGCAGCTGTTCCCCGACAATTTCATCGGTGCGGCGATGCTGCCGCAGTCGCCGGGCGTTGACCCTGCGACCTGCATCCCTGAGCTCGAGAAGTGCGTCAAGGACTACGGCTTCGTCGCCATCAACCTCAATCCCGATCCGTCGGGCGGGCACTGGACCTCGCCGCCGCTGACCGACCGGCACTGGTACCCGATCTACGAGAAGATGGTCGAGCTGGAGATCCCGGCGATGATCCACGTCTCGACCAGCTGCAACGCCTGCTTCCACACCACCGGCGCGCATTACCTCAACGCCGACACCACCGCGTTCATGCAGTGCGTCGCCGGCGATTTGTTCAAGGACTTCCCCGAGCTGAAATTCATCATCCCGCATGGCGGCGGCGCGGTGCCGTATCACTGGGGCCGGTTCCGCGGTCTGGCGCAGGAAATGAAGAAGCCGTTGCTCGAGGATCACGTCCTCAACAACATCTTCTTCGACACCTGCGTGTATCACCAGCCGGGCATCGACCTGCTCAACACCGTGATTCCGGTCGACAACGTGCTGTTCGCCTCGGAGATGATCGGCGCGGTGCGCGGCATCGATCCACGGACCGGGTTCTATTACGACGACACAAAGCGCTACATCGAGGCGTCGACCATCCTGACGCCCGAAGAGAAGCAGCAGATCTACGAAGGCAACGCCCGCCGCGTCTATCCGCGGCTCGATGCCGCGCTCAAGGCGAAGGGTAAGTAACCATGACCGTGCGGATGAACGATCTCGGCATCGTCAAGCGCAACATCGGCCGCGCCGACAAGGCTGCCGTCGAGAAGCTGTCGCGGTTCGGCGTCGCCACCGTGCACGAGGCGATGGGCCGCGTCGGCCTGATGGCGCCGTATATGCGCCCGATCTACTCCGGCGCGCACATCTGCGGCACCGCCGTCACCGTGCTGCTGCAGCCAGGCGACAACTGGATGATGCACGTCGTCGCCGAACAAATTCAGCCGGGCGACGTCGTGGTCGCGGCCTGCACCGCCGACTCCACCGACGGCTTCTTCGGCGACCTGCTCGCCACCAGTTTTCGTGCCCGCGGCGCGCTCGGCCTGATCATCGACGCCGGCGTTCGCGACGTGCGCGATCTCACCGAGATGAAGTTTCCGGTATGGTCCAAGGCGATCCACGCCAAGGGCACGGTGAAGGCGACGCTCGGCTCGGTCAACATCCCGGTGGTCGCCGCCGGCGCCCATATCACGCCCGGTGACGTGGTGATTGCCGATGACGACGGCGTCGTGGTAGTGCCGGCCGCGGTGGCGCAGATGGCGGCCGACGCGGCCGAAGCCCGCGAGGCCAACGAGGCCGAGAAGCGCGCCAAGCTGGCGAGCGGCGTGCTCGGCCTCGACATGTACAAGATGCGCGAGCCGCTTGAAAAAGCCGGCCTGAAGTACATCGACTGATGAGCAGCGCGGCGAAACAATGGCTGGTCGGGATCGTCGGCTATGGTGAGGTCGGCAAGATCCTCGCCGAGGATCTGCGCGCCCAGGGCGTCAAGGTCGCGGCCTATGACGTCAAGCTCGCCGACGATCGCGGCGGGCCGCTGCGCGAGCATGCCAGCCGCCACGGCGTGACGCTGACGACATCGCATGCCGAGCTCGCAGCGCTGAGCGACTTCATCATCTCGGCGGTGACGGCGAGCCAAACCGTCGCGGTCGCCGAGGCCTGCGCCGGCGCGATCAATCAAGGCACCTGGTTTCTCGACTTCAACTCCGCCTCGCCCGGCGCCAAGCAGCGCGCCGCCTCGCTGATCGACGGCGCTCAGGGACGCTATGTCGAAGGCGCAGTGATGACCTCGGTGCCGCCGTATCGCATCAAGGTGCCGCTGCTGCTCGGCGGCGCGCACGCAGCCGAATTGGCGCCGCTGATCAACACGCTCGGCTTCGCCGCCAAGCCGGCCAGCGACCAGCTCGGCGTCGCCTCGGCCACCAAGATGTGCCGCAGCATCATGATCAAGGGCCTCGAGGCGATGGTGATCGAGAGCTTCACCACCGCGCGGGCCTACGGCGTCGAGGACGCGGTGATCGCCTCGCTGCAAGAGACGTTTCCGTCGATCGATTGGGAGAAGCAGGGCGCCTATTTCTTCCAGCGCGTGATCGAACACGGCCGCCGCCGCGCCGAGGAAGTCCGCGAAGTCGCCGAGACGGTGCGCGAAGCCGGCCTGACGCCGTGGTCCGCGCAAGGCACCGCGGAGCGGCAAGCCTGGGTGGCTGACCTCGCCGACGAAGGCCTGTTCGGCGCCCGCGGCGCATCCGGCTTTGCGCGGAGTCCGGACTGGCGGACGGAGGCTGATCGGATTTTGGCGAAGGTGAAGGACGAGACGAAGACGTAACGCCGACGCCATTGACGGCTTGGCGGCAAAACTAATTGGCCGCGGCGCTGATGGCACCCCTCCCGCTTGCGGGGAGGGTCGGCCGAGCGAAGCGGAGGCCGGGGTGGGGGCCCCGGGCACTGTGCCTGGGGACCCCCACCCCCGACCCCTCCCCGCAAGGGGGAGGGGAGATGAGAGGCCGAGGCGAAACACTGACTGATTTGAACTGCTCACTTGAGCCCGCACCAACCCGAATTCGCGCTGAATTAGACCAACACGGACTGAGACGAGTAACCGAATGACCTTCGAAAAGACCCCGGGCTGGCTGGATTGGTACCAAGGCCCCTCGAAGCCGACCTTCAAGGTGCCGCCGGGCGCGGTGGATGCACATTGTCATGTGTTCGGGCCGGGCGACGAGTTTCCGTTTGCGCCGGAGCGCAAATACACGCCGTGCGACGCGTCGAAGCAGCAGCTATATGCGCTGCGTGACCATCTCGGCTTCGCCCGCAATGTCGTGGTGCAGGCGACCTGCCACGGCGCCGACAACCGGGCGATGGTCGACGCGCTGATCAATTCGGGGGGCAAAGCGCGCGGCGTCGCCACGGTGAAGCGCAGCGTCACCGATGCCGAACTGCAGGCGATGCATGATGCCGGTGTTCGCGGCGTCCGCTTCAACTTCGTCAAGCGTCTGGTCGACTTCACCCCGAAGGACGAACTGGTCGAGATCGCCGGGCGCATCGAAGAGCTCGGCTGGCACGTGGTGATCTATTTCGAGGCCGTCGACCTGCCCGAACTGTGGGACTTTTTCACCTCGCTGCCGACCACCGTGGTGGTCGACCACATGGGCCGCCCGGACGTCACCAAGCCGGTCGACGGCCCCGAGTTCGAGCTGTTCGTCAAATTCATGCGCGAGCACACCAACGTCTGGTCGAAGGTGAGCTGCCCGGAGCGGCTCTCGGTGTCCGGTCCGCCAGCGCTGAACGGCGAACAGAACGCGTATCGCGATGTCGTCCCGTTCGCCCGCCGCATCGTCGAGACCTTCCCGGATCGCGTGCTGTGGGGAACCGACTGGCCGCACCCGAACCTGAAGGGCCACATGCCGGATGACGGCCTGCTGGTGGACTTCATCCCCCACATCGCGACGACGCCGGAACTTCAGCGCAAGCTGCTGGTCGACAACCCGATGCGGCTGTACTGGCCGGAGGAGAAATAATTCACCGCCGTCATTGCGAGCCACCGGGTCCGGCCTTTGGCCGGCCCGATGACAAGCTCCGCGAAGCAATCCAGAGCACCGAGCACTGAGTTGGATTGCTTCGTCGCTTCGCTCCTCGCAATGACGAACCATAACCAAATTCCAGAGGAGACCCCGCCATGCCCCTCGACAAACCCTACAAGGACGTGCCCGGCACCACGATCTTCGATGCCGACATGTCACGCCAGGGCTATCATCTCAACCAGTTCTGCATGTCGCTGATGAAGGCCGAGAACCGCGCCCGCTTCAAGGCAGACGAGCGCGCTTATCTCGACGAATGGCCGATGAGCGAGGAACAGAAGCAGGCGGTGCTGGATCGCGACCTCAATCGCTGCATCGCGCTCGGCGGCAACATCTACTTCCTCGCCAAGATCGGCGCCACCGACGGCAAGAGCTTCCAGCAGATGGCGGGCTCGATGACCGGAATGACCGAAGAGGAATATCGCAACATGATGGTCGGCGGCGGCCGCCCGATCGAGGGCAATCGCTACGTCGGGGAGAAGAAGTAATGGCCCGTATCACCGCCAGCGTTTACACCTCGCACGTGCCGGCGATCGGTGCGGCGATCGACATGCAGAAGACCGGCGAAGACTACTGGAAGCCGGTGTTCAAGGGCTACGAGTTCTCCAAGCAGTGGCTGAAGGACCAGAAGCCCGACGTGATCTTCCTGGTATTCAACGATCACGCCACCGCTTTCAGCCTCGACCTGATTCCGACCTTCGCGATCGGCACTGCGGCCGAGTATCAGCCGGCCGACGAAGGCTGGGGGCCGCGGCCGGTGCCGAAGGTGATCGGCCATCCGCGGCTCGCCGGTCACATCGCCCAGTCGGTGATCCAGGACGATTTCGACCTGACCATCGTCAACAAGATGGACGTCGACCACGGTCTCACCGTCCCGCTCAGCCTGATGTGCGGTGAACCGCAGGCGTGGCCGTGCCCGGTGATCCCGTTCGCCGTCAACGTCGTACAGTATCCGGTGCCGTCGGGCCGGCGCTGCTACATGCTCGGCCAGGCGATCGGCCGCGCCATCCGGTCCTATGACGAAGACCTCAACGTGCAGATCTGGGGCACCGGCGGCATGAGCCACCAGCTCCAGGGGCCGCGCGCCGGCCTGATCAACCGCGAATGGGACAACGCCTTCCTCGATCAGCTGATCGCCGATCCGGAAGGCCTGTCACAGAAGCCGCATATCGATTACGTCCGCGAGGCGGGCTCCGAGGGCATCGAGCTGGTGATGTGGCTGATCGCGCGCGGCGCGATGAGCGATGTCGCAGGCGGCCCCAAGCCCAAGGTCGCCCACCGTTTCTACCACGTCCCGGCCAGCAACACTGCGGTCGGCCACCTCATTCTGGAGAACGCCTGACATGGCAAAGACGATCAAGGTCGCCCTCGCGGGAGCGGGTGCGTTCGGCATCAAGCATCTCGACGGCATCAAGAACATCGACAGCGTCGAGGTGGTGTCGCTGATCGGGCGCCGGCTGGAGCCGACCCAGGAAGTCGCCAAAAAGTACGGCATCGAGCACGTCTCGACCGAACTGTCCGACGCGCTGGCAATCAAAGAGGTCGATGCGGTCATCCTCTGCACGCCGACCCAGATGCATGCGCAGCAGGGCATCGACTGTCTGCGCGCCGGCAAGCACGTCCAGGTCGAAATCCCGCTGGCGGATTCGCTGGCGGACGCGCAGGCGGTGGTCGATCTGCAGAAGCAGATCGGCCTGGTGGCGATGTGCGGCCATACTCGCCGCTTCAATCCGAGCCATCAGTACGTCCATAAGAAGATCAAGGCCGGCGAGCTGAACGTCCAACAGATGGATGTGCAGACCTACTTCTTCCGCCGCACCAACATGAACGCACTCGGCCAGCCGCGCAGCTGGACCGATCACCTGCTGTGGCACCACGCCGCCCACACCGTCGATCTGTTCGCCTATCAGGCCGGCTCGCCGATCGTGAAGGCCAACGCCGTGCAGGGACCGATCCATCCCGATCTCGGCATCGCGATGGATATGTCGATCCAGCTCAAGGCCGCCAACGGCGCGATCTGCACGCTGTCGCTGTCGTTCAACAACGACGGCCCGCTCGGCACCTTCTTCCGCTACATCTGCGACAACGGCACCTACATCGCCCGCTACGACGATCTGGTGAACGGCAAGGAAGAGAAGATCGACGTCTCCAAGGTCGATGTCTCGATGAACGGCATCGAACTGCAGGACCGCGAGTTCTTCGCCGCGATCCGCGAAGGCCGCGAGCCGAACGCCAGCGTCGCCCAGGTGCTGCCCTGCTACCAGGTGCTGCACGACCTCGATCAGCAGCTCGCCAAGGGCTGATCCTGCGCACCTACTTCGCCGCATCGCTGCGTAATGGCCGGGCTCGTCCCGGCCATTTTGCTTTGAAGCGCGGACCGTCGGCGCGCACGCAGTCCGGCCTTGTGTTTCCGAAGTGGAACCTTAGCTGCATCATGACGGTTGTCTCGGCGGATTACCGAGACACAGCCGTCAGGCGGAGGATAAAGATGCAGAAGCGCAAATCCTTGTGGTCGTCGGGCGGCCGGACCGTCGCGATCGTCACCGCACTAGCGCTGGCCGTGCCGGCGCTCGAGCCGACTGCGGCATTCGCTGCCGCTCCGAAGACCAAGCTTCAAACCGCTGCACCGGCGACCGAGGCCGCGCCGCTGACCGATGTCAGCGCGCGCAAGCGCCGCTACGCCCGGCGTGGCGGCAACGGTAACGCGGCGGCTGCCGCCGCGTTTGTCGGGATCGTCGGCACCATCGGAGCGATCGCTGCCGCGCAGGCGCAGCGCGACGCGTATGAGAGCCGCTATCGCTACTACTATGGCGGCCCGGGTTATTACGGGGGACCGCGCTATTATGGCGCACCCTATGGCCCGCGACCGTACTACTACGGCTATTAACGCACCGAACTGACGCCCAGGCGCGATCATCCTGCCTCTAAGGTTGGATATCGCGCCTGAGTTGCGTTAACACGACTGACATCGAAATCAGCTAAGCTGTTGAAATGGCTGATTCGCTTGAGCGTCTCTATCAGGCCGTGCTCGCGGCGCGGGATCTCGATCCAGCGACGTCGCGGACGGCTCGGCTGTTTCAACGCGGCTCCGGCAAGATGGCCAAGAAGCTCGCCGAAGAGGCGATCGAAGTGGTGATCGACGCCGTCAACGGCAACCGCGAGGCGGTGATCCGCGAAAGCGCCGACCTGCTCTACAATCTCACCGTGCTATGGGCTTCGGCCGGCGTCCGCCCCGAGGACGTCTGGGCCGAGATGCGCCGCCGCGAGAATCTGCTCGGGATTGCCGAGAAGCTGCCGAAGACGCGGATCGGCAAGCCGCCGACGCCGCATGCCACCCGGCGCCCGGTGGTCGCGCAGGACGCCCGCGCGGTGCGCAAGCGTCACTGAACTCACGTCCTCTCTCCACTCGGCCTCCGGCATCCCGTTCTCCAGCATCTGTGCCTTTTGCGCCATGGACAAACCGGCGACGGAATGGTTGATCGCGCTCCATGCTGCGCAAAATCTACGACTGGTGCATCGACGCCGCCCACAAGCCCTACGCCCTCTGGATTCTCGGGCTGGTCTCGTTCGCGGAGAGCTCATTTTTTCCGGTGCCGCCGGATGTGATGCTGATTCCGATGTCGCTGGCGCGGCCGCAACGCGCCTGGTTCTACGCGGCGCTGTGCACCGTCACCTCGGTGGCCGGCGGCGTGGTCGGTTACGCGATCGGCGCCCTGCTGTACGACTCGGTCGGGCACTGGCTGATCCAGCTCTACGGCTATGGCGACAAGGTCGAGGCGTTTCGCGCCGGCTATGCCGAATGGGGCGCCTGGATCATCCTGCTCAAGGGCCTCACCCCGATCCCCTACAAGCTCGTCACCATCACGTCGGGCTTTGCCGGCTACGACGTCTGGCTGTTCATCCTGTTCTCGATCATCGCCCGCGGCGGCCGGTTCTTCATCGTCGCGGTCGTGCTGAACCGCTATGGCGTGGTGATCCGCGAGCAGATCGAGAAGCGGCTCGGCCTGTGGGTGACGATCGGCGCCGTGGTGCTGGTGCTCGGCTTCGTCATCGCCTTCAAACTGGTCTAGCGGAGACGGCGAATAGCCTTCTCTCCGCCGGCGCATCGGCGTAGGCTGCGCCATGCCCATCTCGAACCGCAGCTTGCGCTGGCGCCTCGTGCCGCGCCGCGTCGGCATTTTCACAGCCGCAATATTCGCCACAGCTCTGCTCGGCGGCCCCGCGCTGGCGCAGAATTACGCGCCCCCGCCGCCGGCCGACCGGCCTCCGCCGCCACCTCCACCGGCGCGCTCGGACAATCCGGGTCTGGTCGATGAAATCCAGAAGCTGCTGAAGACGCCGTCGTCGCTCCTGCCATCGACGTCGCTGCTGCCGTCGTTCGGCAGTGACAGCAAGGACGCGCCGCCGCCTCCGCCGAACCCACCGCCGCCGCCACCACCGAGTCCGGCAGGGCCACCTGCCTCGTCGCAGGCAGCTTCCCCACCGCCTCCGCCACCTCCCGGCGGCAGGCCGCCGCCCCCTCCGCCTGCGCCGCCTGCTCCGGCTGCGTCATCGGCACCGATCGTGCCCTCGATGGTCAGCGGACGTCAGGTCTGTCCCGCGGCGCCGGGCAGCGGTGCCGACTGCCAGGCCGCCGCAGACATCCTGTGCCGGTCGAAGGGCTATGGCGGCGGCAAGAGCCTCGGCGTCGATGCGACCGAGAAGTGTTCGGCCAAGGTGCTGATCCCCGGGCGGCCGCGCGAACCGGGCGATTGCCGAACGGAAAATTTCGTCACACGGGCATGGTGCCAGTAGTCCGCGGCTGATCACTGCGACGAAACGTGCGCTTGCGCCGAAACGCTACGAATTCGCCAAATCCCACCTTGCAGGTCTGTTCCTCGCTTGCTTTTGTGTCGCCGCGGCCACGCCGCCAAACACAACAAACAAGGAGAAACTCGAAATGCCCATGCCTGCGTTGTTCAAGGGCCGCCTCTCGGTCCCGGTGATCGGCTCACCGTTGTTCATTATTTCGGGTCCCGAGCTGGTGATCGCGCAATGCAAGGCCGGCGTGGTCGGGTCGTTTCCAGCGCTCAATGCGCGTCCCGCCGCACTGCTCGACGAGTGGCTGCACCAGATCAAGGAAGAGCTCGCCGCCTACGACAAGGCGCATCCCGAGCGTCCGTCGGCACCGTTCGCCGTCAACCAGATCGTGCACAAATCCAACAACCGGCTCGATGCCGACCTCGCGCTTTGTGAAAAGCACAAGGTCCCGATGCTGATCACCTCGCTCGGCGCCCGCGAAGAGCTGAACCAGGCCGCGCACAATTGGGGCGGCATCGTCTTCCACGACGTCATCAACCAGAAGTTCGCCCACAAGGCTGTCGAGAAAGGCGCCGACGGATTGATTCTGGTCGCGGCCGGCGCCGGCGGCCATGCCGGTACGCAATCTCCGTTCGCCTTCGTCACCGAAACGCGCGCCTGGTACAACGGCCCGATCGCGCTGTCCGGCGCGATCGCCAACGGCCGCGCGATCCGCGCCGCCCGGGTGCTCGGCGCCGACTTCGCCTATATCGGTTCGGCCTTCATCGCCACCAAGGAAGCCAACGCGGTCGACCGCTACAAGGAGATGATCACCACCTCCGGCGCCGACGACATCGTGTATTCCAACCTGTTCACCGGCGTGCACGGCAACTACCTGAAGCCGTCGATCGTTGCGGCCGGCATGGACCCGGACAATCTCGAGCAGTCCGATCCGTCGAAGATGAACTTCGGCACCGATGAGGCCGGCGAGCGCGCCAAGCCGAAGGCCTGGAAGGAGATCTGGGGAGCCGGCCAGGGCATCGGCAGCATCAACGACGTGCTGCCCGCCGGCGAACTGATCGCCCGCTTCAAAAAGGAATACGACGAGGCGATCGACCCGCCGCTGTGAGGCAATAACCGTCGTCTCCTCTGCTCACTCAGGTCATCGCGAGGAGTGAAATGTCGAAGCAATCCAGCTCGGCGCACAGCGCTCTGGATTGCTTCGCTTCGCTCGCAATGATCGGGAACAGCTTCGATCTCGTCAGCTCAGCTCGTGGAAGTCGCCGCATGGACTCCATCTATCGCATCGACGGCATCAATATCGAAACCAGCCCGAACGCAGCCGGACCGTGGGATCCGACGATGCAGCACGGCTCTCCGCCGTCTGCCCTGGTTACTTACCTCGCCGAACAGATCCCGACGCCGTCGCCAATGCAGATCTCGCGCGTCACCGTCGACCTGTTGCGCCCGGTCCCGGTGGGGCCGCTGACCTACCAAACCGAAGTGCTGCGCGAAGGCCGCAAGATTCAGCTCTGCGCCGTGCGGCTGCTCTCGAAGGGCGTCATCGTGGTCGGCGCCACCGTGCTGAAGATCCGCGTCGCCCCGCCGGATCTGCCGGACGATATCGAGCATCCGCCGCTCGACGTGCCGCATCCCGACGACTGCCCGGTGCTCGACCCCGGCTTCACCCGCAATCCGTTCGTCGGCGGCATGTCGCTGCGCAAGGTCTATGGCGGCTTCGGCGAGATCGGCCCCGGCGCAACCTGGTATCGCGCCGACCGCGCCCTGGTCGAAGGGCAACCGACCTCGCAGGCGATGCGCGCGGTGGTCGCCTCTGACTTCAGCAACGCGACCTCGTCGATCCTCGACTTCAAGCACTGGACCTTTATCAACGCCGATCTCAACGTGTTCTTCGCGCGGCAGCCGGTCGGCGATTGGGTGCTGCTGAACTCCGAGATGTGGTTGGGGCCGGACGGCGCAGGCATCGCATCGTCGAAGCTCGCCGACGTCCACGGTTATTTCGGCCGCGCGATCCAGAACCTCGTGGTCGAACAGCGCTGAGCTGACTGTGCAGGCCTGTGGATAGCAGGGATCACTCCAGGTATTTCAACGAGGCGGCCAAGCCCTCAGAATCAGTTTAACACCGCATTAACCATCCTGGCACATCAATAGGGCCGCCGCGATGCGGGGCCCTTTCGGCGACTGATCCTGCATCGTTGGCGTACACCACAGCCGAAGTGGACCTCGCCATGCTGCATGTCGAAAAGACTTCCGCGACCCTCGACGAACTCCGCATCCGGGTCGCTCACGCGCTGCATCGCCATCCGCTGTGCCGCGACGTGCGCTTCGAAATCGTCGGGACGCCGCGCACCCGCAAGGGCGGCAACTGGACGATTAGCATCCAGTCGGTCGCGCCCGACGCGCTGTGGGAAGCTTCCGAGATCGTTGCTGATATTCAGGAAGCTTATGAGCTGGCCGAGATGCCGATGTACGCGGCAGCCTGATCGACGGCCCGGGGCACGGAACCGGCGCCCCGCGGAACTGCTCATAGTTACCACTAACAGCCATATTTCCTCTGCATTCTTGCGCGATACGAACCTCCATTCGTCGCCGCGACGGAGATCAGCTTGACCAAGACCGTCACTCTTTCTGCGCTGGTGTGCGTGCTCCTGGCGAGCGCGTCCGCTGCCAGCATTCTGGCCCGCGCCAGCGTTCCCGCCGCGGGACTGGCCGGCGTGGCCGCGGTCGAGCGTCCCGTCAGCAACCGCGAATTCAAGGCCGACAAGCTCGAAGTCGCGCTGCAATCCGACGAACCTGAAGTCCAGGCCGCACAACAACAGCCCGCCGAAGACCAGACAGCCTCGGCAGACGTGACCGCGCCGGCCAAGCCGCTGCAACTCGCCTACGCGACCGATGATCTGCCGGTTGCCGCAATCCCGGAAGCCGCAGCTTCCGAACCGAGCGTCGCAGCGCCCAAAGCCGCCACCAAGCTGCCGCCGGTTATCGCTACCACTCCGGTCCAAAAGCCGAAGCCCAAGCCTGCCGCGAAAGAAGCGCTGCTCAGCGATGGCCAGATCGCACAGATCAAGACCCGCCTGAATCTGTCGTCGTCGCAAGAGTACTATTGGCCGTCGGTCGAGCAGGCGCTGCGCGCCATCGGCCGCAAGCTGCATGCGACCACGCGCGGCCGCGACAGCAGCACACCAGCGATCGATCCGGACAGCGCCGAGGTGCAGCAGCTCAAATACGCCGCGATGCCGCTGCTGTTCCAGCTGCGCGAAGATCAGAAGCAGGAAGTACGTAAGCTCGCTCGCGCCATGGGCCTCGAACAGGTCGCGCAGCAGATCTGAGGCGAGTAGCAGCCGGCGCGGACGTGCCGCTGATCCCGGCGGTTGGCCGACCCATCCCTACGCGGCGGATTCCTGACTGTCGCGCTCAGGCCAATCCGATGGCCGGCCGGGCACCAACTTCAGTCCTTCGACGAAGTGATCGACCCAGGTGCGGTCGACGAACGGCAGCCAATCCAGAAAGCGCTTGGAGAAGTTCGGCTTGATGGCGAGGAGCTCGTCGCAAGCGATCCGCGCCGCGTCGAGCTGCCCCATCCGAGCCAGCGCGTTGATCTTCAGAACGTGCGCGTACCAATAGGCAGGGCGCCGCGCGAGCGCCAGCGTGGCATGCTCGATCGCTTCCGGCCATTGTCTCAGCATGGTGTAGGCGAGCGCCAACTCGCCCAGCGAATAGAAGATGTTCGGATCGTTCGACGACAGCCGCATCGCGGTCTTGAGTTGAACGATCGCCCGATAGGGCTCACCCGCGAGGTTGAAACAGCCGCCGAGCTGAGCGTGCGCCAGCGCCAGGCTCGGCGTCAGCGTAATCGCCTGCTTCAGCAGGTTCTTCGCTTCGAGCGGATGCCGCAGCCACATCTCGGCGATGCCAGCCAGCATGAAGCCGCGGCCGTCGTCGGGGTCGGCCAGCATCGCCTGCTGCGCCAACTTGCGCATCCGCAGGATCTGATCCTGCGGCTGGCGGCCGGCCCAGATCGACCACGCCAGCGCTGCCGTCGCCTGGATCAGTGCTTCGGGTGAATTGGGATCGAGCGCCAGCGCTTCGGCGAACAGTTTCTGCGCCATTTCGGAATCGGCGCGCGTCAGCCGGTTGAGATGCCAACGGCCGCGCCAGATCAGATCGCTGACGCCGAGCTTGTCCTGCCGTTTGCCGCGAATGCGGATCTGCTCGGCGTGGTCGATCCGGCTTTCGAGCTGCGCCACCAGTTCGTTGACGAACTGCACGAGTTCGTCATGCCCCGCCGGCGATTGCAGCGTGAAGCGCCGCGACCACAGCGAATAGCCGGTGATCGCCTCGGCCAGCGAGGCCGACACCCCATAGGAGTCGTAGGCACGATACAGCCGGCCCTCGACGAGGTACTGCGCGCCGAGACGCTGGCCGATCAGCTTGCGGTCATCCCGTTCGGTGAACGAGAAGCTGGAGTTGCGCGAGATCACCGGCAGCCAGCGGATGCGCGACAGCCCGACGATCAGTTCCTCGCCGATACCTTCGGCCACGTAGTCCAGCGTCTCGTCCCCGGTGGCGTTGGCGAACGGCAGCACCGCAATGGCGGGCCGGCCGGCGAAGCCCACCGGCGGCGTCGAGATGTCGACGATATGGGTCGGCAGCGTCGTCGCGCCGCCCGCCACCGCCGAGACCACGACATCGTTCGCCGGCGGCACCAGCGCGTCGCGCTGCTCATGCAGCCATTGGCCGAATCCGCGCTCGCTCGGAATATCGAGACCTTCAAGCAGCTCACCGGCGGCCCGGCCGGGGCGCGCGGCGAACAGGTCGATGTCGATCAGATCGGTACGTAATCGTACACGATCGCGGTCGCTGAGCAGCAGCTCGGCGCCGTCCGCGTTCAGCAGCTTGCGCAGGTTCGATAGTTCGCGGCGCAGGCTGCCGGCAGCTTCTGCCTTGCGCCGACTGCCCCACAACCGATCCTGCAGCCAGCCGCGGGTGCGTGCGCCGTCACGCGACAATGCGAGCATTGCGACAACGGCGATGCCCTTCTTGCTGGTGATCTCGACCCGGCGCCCGTCCGGCGCCGTGAGCTCGAAGGGTCCAAGCAGCCGAAGCGCATATCGCTCCGAATTCGCCGCCGTCATCCCGTATCCTTCCTGCCTCTCCGGTCAAAATAGCACTTTTCACGCGTCTATCACGCCATTTTCACGCTAGAGGCCGATCGATAAGGAAGCGGAACTAGACCCAATAAGGGAATATGCAAGATGTCTCTTGACCAATTGAAAAATTGAGAAACAAAGAGAAGCATTACCGTCGGTTGCAGCGGGCGAGCGAGCAACGACATGCGAGTGCATCGTATGTGAAACGGCGGAAGATACGGGCGGGGTTATGGTTGGCGTGTCTGGAAGCGAGCTCCACCAGGAGCTTCTGTTCGCGTTCGGCGGCGGCGAGCGCGATGTTACCGTGGCGCTGCTCGACGGATTGGTCGACCGCACCCATGATTGTTTCATCGGCGCGCCCCTCAAGCCCCTCAACACCGCAGTCGCCCAGCACACCGGCGACGACGCCCCACCAAGCGCACAAGCTACCCATCTGGCCAGCCTCCTCTTCGGGCAACCCTGCCGGTCGGTGGAGGGCATCGCGCCGATGTGCCGCGGGCTATTGGCACCGATCTTCAGTGATGCCCGATCGGTGTGCGGACAGGCCGATCTGGCCGACGCGATCACGCGGGCGCTCGATCATGGAGCCGACATCATCCTGATTGGTGCCGGAGCGTTCGAACGCCCCTGGTATCCGGGCTTCGCCTTGGCGGACGCGGTCGCCAAGTGCAACGCCAGCAAGACGCTGATCGTCACCAGCGCCGGCAGCAAAGGTTGCACCACGCTGCTCCGTCGTTGCGGCGCTTTGAACTTGCTGCCGGTCGCAGCCCTCGACAGTGTCGGCCAGCTCCTCGGCGGCCAATGCCGCGACCTCGGCGACATCGGAATCGCCATTCCCGGCACCAGCGTATCCGGCGCGGCCTTGGAAGGCCGAGTGGTGCAGCGAAGCAACCCAAATGTGGCGGCGGGGATGGTGGCGGGGGTGGCGGCGGTTTTGTTGGGGGTGTTGTGCAGGGCGGGCGGGGCGCGCGATCCAGGGGCGGTCGCCGAGGCGATCCGGATGACCGCGACACCGCGGGGCGCGCTCGGCGGATCCGATTACCCGGCGACCTGGACCGGCCGCAAGAGCCTGGAGACCGCCGCCGCCTACCTGACGGGGCGCTACGAGAGCGCCTACGCGTCCAGCCTGTTTGAAACCTGGTATCGCGCCCGGGCGGGCGCGACCCGGTCGGATCACGCCGCGTTTCGCCCGCGGGCGTGATCCTGCCACCACGCTTCCAGCGCATCCGCCTCCGGCGGCAGCGACACCGACAGCCCCTGGGCGAAATCTTTCCAGACGTCCTCGGCCTTCGGCGTCACCACGCAGGCCACCGGCACGCCGGCCGCGATCGCCGCCTGGAACGCCGACATCAACCCGCCGCGCACCGCCTCCTGGCCGCCGAACCGGCTCAGCACCACCAGCGCCGGCTTGCGCGCCACCGCGCGTTCGACCGCCCCTGCGGCCAAAGCCAGCGATGACGAATTGAGATTGCAGGCCTGCGATCCCGAGCCGAGATCCTGATGCATCGCATAGCGATCGCCGGTCGCGATATCGATCAGCTCGCTGCGGCACTCGCAGCCCTCGTGGCCGCCGCCATGGCCTTCACCGTGACCATGCCCATGCCCGTGTCCCTGATGACCGCGGCCGGTATCTTCCGGCGGCACGATCACGCCGACGACATCGATGCCCTCGGCCTTGCGGCGCAGCGCAAACGCGGTGAGTACGTCGGCGGCCGGCGTCCCCGGGCCGCCGCGCAGCGCCGCGATCGGCATCAGTTGGTTGCTTTCGAACGACATTGTCGATTCTCCTCCATGAGATACGGACGTACGTCGTCGCTGACCCGACACGACTGGTAGTCGCGTAGTCGCCAGCGCCGCCGTTGCAGCGATCAGGAAAGAGAATGCGAAGTTCGTGCCGGCTCGCGGCACGTCATCGCCGCCAACTACGCGTGGCCGTCACGTCCCGGCGCGAGCGCCACGCCCTTGATCTGCGCGTACACGTCGACACCTTCGGCGAGCCGGAGCAGATCCCATGACCGCCGGCTGAGCCGCGCCAACAGCCGGCCGCCATGACCTTCGCGGCCGAGCGCCAGCACCACCAGCATCTCGTTGGCGCCGACCGGCGAGGTGGTGACGATCCGCGCCGCCACCGCGTTGAGGATAGAGCTCGCCTGCGGCAGCTCGCGCGCCAGGCTGACGTCGCTCGCGGCGATCCGAACCCGGCGAAGCTCGCCGCTCGCGGCCGGCGCCGACGGCACCAGCAGGCGCCCGCCGTCGATCTGCAGCGTCACCAGACCATAGTTGGAATCGTAGCTTTCGACCTCGGCGTCGAAATTCACCGCGGCGTCCCGCGCAATCGCCAGCGGCAGCTTCGGATCGCTCTGCAGCTCGGCGAGCGGCCCGACCGCCAGCACCTTGCCGGCCTGCATCAGCACCAGATGATCGGCGAGCCGTTCGATCTCGGTAATGTCGTGGCTGACGTAAACCACCGGCAGCGACAGCCGCGCATGCAGCCGCTCCAGGAACGGCAGGATCTCGTCCTTGGTCAGCCGATCGAGCGCCGACAGCGGCTCGTCCATTAGCAAGAGTTTCGGCTGCGACAGCAGCGCCCGTCCGATCGCGACGCGCTGACGCTCGCCGCCGGACAGATTGCGCGGCGAGCGTTCCAGCAGCTTCGCAAGCCCGAGCAATTCGATCACTTCGTCGAACTCGACCGCATCGGCATGGGTCTTAACCGACTCATGCGGCGCGCCGTACAGCAGGTTGGCTCTCACCGACAAATGCTGAAACAGGCTGGCTTCCTGAAACACGTAGCCGATCGGGCGATGATGCGGTTTCAGGAAGGTCGTATCGTCCTGCCACACCTCACCGCTGACTTCGCAGCTACTTCCCGGCAGATGCTGCAGCCCGGCGAGGCAGCGCAGCACGCTGGACTTGCCGCAGCCGGAGGGCCCGAACAGGCCGGTGATTCCGGTGGCCGGCACCGTGAAGGCGGCATCCAGATTGAAGCCGCCGAGCCGGCCGCGAAACGCCGCCCGAATGGTGGGGGGTGACAGCGCCCTCATGCCCTGATCCGCGCAGTTCGTTTTTCCAGCATCATCATGGTGAGGATCACCACGAAGGCGAATGCCGCCATGCCGCCGGCCAGGATGTTGGCTTCACGCCACTGCGAGGTCTCGACGTAGTCGTAGATCGCCACCGACAGCACCTTGGTGCTTCCCGGAATGTTGCCGCCGATCATCAGCACGATGCCGAATTCGCCGACGGTGTGGGCGAAGCCGAGCACCGCGCCGGCCAGAAAGCCCGGCCGCGCCAGCGGCACCGCCACCGTCCAGAATGCCTTCAGCGGCGAGGCGCGCAGAGTTGCGGCGACTTCCAGCGGACGATCGCCGATCGCGTCGAACGCATTGCGGATCGGCTGCACTACGAACGGCATCGAATAGATCACCGAGCCGAACACCAGGCCGCCGAAGGTGAATGCCACGGTGCGACCGCCCCATAGCGCCGCCAGCGCACCGCCCGGCCCGTCCGGCCCCATCAGCACCAACAAATAAAAGCCGAGCACGGTGGGCGGCAGCACCAGCGGCAGCGCCACAACCGCCGCGATGCCTTCCTTCCACCACGCCCTGGAGCGCGCCAGCCACCACGCGATCGGCGTGCCGACGATCAGCAGGATCACCGTGGTAATCGCCGCCAGCTCGATGGTGAGCCACACCGGCTGCCAGATGTCGGGGGGAAGGCTATGCATACGTTCTCAGGACTGAGGTGGTGAAGGAAGCGAGGCCTTCGTCCGTCATTGCGAGCGAAGCGAAGCAATCCATGCGGCGAGCAACAAGCTGGATTGCTTCGTCGCTACGCTCCTCGCAATGACGGAGAGGCTTCAGCATGAGAACGTCAGCTCGCCTTCGGCGTGGTGACTTCGTAGCCGAACTTCTCGATGATCGCCCGCGACTCCGGGCCCTTGAGGAAGTCGAGGAACGCCTTGGCGGCGGCGTTGGCTTCGCCCTTCTTCAGCAGCACCGCGTCCTGGGTGATCGGCTTGTACAGGTTCTGCGGCACCATCCAGCGCGAACCGTCCTTGTCGCCGATCACCTGCGACAGCGCCACGAAGCCGATCTCGGCGTTGCCGGTCTGCACGAACTGATAGGCCTGGGTGATGTTGGCGCCTTCGACCAGCTTCGGCTTGAGGTCGTCGTACAGCTTCAACGCCTGCATGGTCTCGACCGCGGCGGCGCCATAGGGCGCGGCGGCCGGATTGCAGATCGACACCTTGGCGATCGACGCCTGCTTCAGGGTCTCTTCGCCCTTCACCACGCCCGGCGACTTGCTCCACAGCACCAGCTTGCCGACCGCGTAGGTGAACACGCTGTCCTTCACGCCGAGGCCTTCTTCAGCGAGCTTCTTCGGCCGCGCCGAGTCGGCCGACAGGAATACTTCGAACGGCGCGTCCTGAGTGATCTGGGTGTAAAACTGACCGCTGGCGCCGAACGACAGCACCACCTCGTGCCCGGTCTTGGCCTTGAACGCCGCGGCGATCTCCTTCACCGGCTCGGTGAAATTCGCCGCGACCGCGACCTTGGCGGAATCGGCGAGCGCCGGCACAGAGGCAAGGCCGGCGGCAAAAGCTGCGCCGAACAGGGCGAGCTTGAGAGTGGCAATGGCTTTCAAGGGAAGTCTCCTACTGGTTGAAGTCCGCAGTGATGGTGATGGCGATAAGGCGAACGGCACGACGCGGCCCAGGCCTCGTTTGGTGATCACGCCTCGTTTGGTGATGATGTCGCTCCGCTCGGAATGATGAGATCGGGACGAACATGGTCGCTGCATCGCGTCAGTCGATCGCGACGATGACGTGAGCGGCGTCGAACACCGCGCAGGCCGGATCACCGGGGGCCAGCTTGAGGTCGTCGGCGCTGCGCGCGGTGACCGAGGCCGCCAGCGTCTTGTCGCCGCCGATATCGAGCACGATCTCGGCGTTGACGGCCGAGACGTCGGCGCGGCGCACGATGCCGCGCACGCAATTGCGCGCCGAGACCAGCGGCGGCTGATGGCCCGGCGCGATCATCACGAACGGCGCCTTGATCAGCACGATCGCCTCGCGGCCGACCACGAGGCCGAGGCTGCGCACGCTCTCGGCGGTCAGCAGCGCGTAGATCGTGGTCTCGGGCGACACCGTCACGGCGACTTCGGCGCTGAGCGTATCGGCCTTGATGTCCGTGATGACGCCGCGAAGGGCGTTGCGGGCACTGGTCTTCATGAAGAATCCGGAGACGAGATTGATCGGGGTGATGCCGCTGCCGGCGAGTTCGGGCTCGAGGTTGCGGAACACCCGCGCCATCTCGGCCTCGAGCCGGCCGAAAGCTTCGATCACCTTGACGCCGGTCGGGGTCAGTTGCGCGCCGCCGCCGGCCTTGCCGCCGGTGCGGGTCTCTAACAGCGGCCGACCAAACAGGTTGGTCATCGCGTCGAGCGCGTCCCAGGCGGCCTTGTAGCTGAGGCCCGCCGCCTTGGCGCCGGCGGTGATGCTGCCCTCGCGCGCCACCGCCTGGAGCAACCGGATGCGGTCGCGGCCGACCCCGGAAATCTCCTTCGTTTTCAGTGTGACGGTTGCCTCTATGGACATCCAGGCAGCCTCGTCATTTGGTCGGACTGGTCGTCATGTGCAGGAACTATATAACGGTAAACCCGATCCGGCCAACCTCAACGAAGGAGACGAGAGCCATGAAAATCAGCGCCCGCAATCAGCTCAAGGGCACCATTGTCGACGTCATCAAAGGTGCGACTACTTCGCATGTGCGCATCGACATCGGCGGCGGAGCGATCGTAACTGCTTCGATTACCAACGAATCCGCGGAAGAACTGAAGCTCGCCAAGGGCCAGCCCGCGGTGGCCGTGATCAAGGCTTCGGACGTGCTGGTCGCCGTCGACTAAGCCGGTCGCGACCGCTTCAAGCGACAACAGGTCGCGCCCACCCATTACTTCAGTGCCTCGCAGATGCTGACGTGAGGGTGGGCGGGACGGCGGAAGCTGCGGCCATGCAGCTTGCCCCACCATTGATCGAGCGCGCGCCGCTCGCATTTCAGCCGCACGCTCATGCCGTCGGCGAATTTGATCCAGGCATCGAAGCGATGGCTCGGCACCGCGATCACCAGCGGGACGTCGGCGCTCAGCGCCTCGACGATCAGATGCAGCAGGCCTTTGCCCTCGGTCTCCTGCTGGCCGAACCGATTGATGATCAGAAGGTCCGCGCCCTGCGCCAGCGCGCACGCGACCCGCGCGCCGGCATCGAGCAGGCGGCTCGGATCGAGCCGGCAGCCTTCGGCCATCGGGCCGAGATCCTGATACAGCGAAATCTGCTCGCCGGAATGCACCAACCTGGCGGACAGCCCGCGGGTCTCGTCACCGCGCGGCCCGACCTGCACCAAGCCGACGGCGCGGTATCCCTGTGAGTTGAGATCGGCGGCGAATTCGCCCAGCAACCGATCCGGGTCCTCGCCGCGTTCATAGACCAGAGCAGCCAGATCGCATTGGGAGTCGAACGTCATCGGCCCATCGCCGCGGCTTGGCGGCGCTCCGCTGTCGAGAGAGCACGAGCGGCGGGCAGATACCCCTGCGTTCCGCCATCGTCATATATGGCAGTATATAACGATCCCGCGCCAGCAGAAATTCTGCTTTTGGACCAATGGAAAAGATGCGACCGAGGAGCGGATGCAAACGCAACTAGCACCGCCTGTTGTTTGGGCGATGCGTAATTTTATTGCTCTCTGATCCATATTTTTTGCGCTTTGATGCGCGTCAAATCAGGGGTTTCCCCTGCGTGCTACTGCACCGCACACAACGCAACATCTCTGCCAGCGAGGCCCTGATACCTCGCGAGCAGTCAATCTAAAGGCCACGAGGAGGTTCTGCCCGGCCGCTGCTTCAGCAGCCGCCCGGCATCGATACACCTTTCCCAAAAAATGGCCGACGCAACACGGCGGGTTCGCTCCGCCGATCCAACGCAGACACGCAAAAACGGACGGACCCCATGAACGCAAAATATCCTGGCATTCCCTCAGTGATCCACGGCAACGGCGCGGTCGCGCAGGTGATGGGGCATGTCTGCGGCGGCGTCATCGGCTACCCGATCACGCCTTCGACCGAGATCTCGGAAATCTATGAGGCGTTCCGCTCGTCCGGCGGCTGCAACGTCTGGGGCAAGCATCCGTTCTTCTTCGAACCGGAAGGCGAACACTCGGCGCAGTCCGGCGCGCTCGGCGCGGCGCTGACCGGCGGCAAGTTCATCTCCAACGCCTCGTCGTCCCAGGGCATCCTGTACGGCCTGGAGTCGCACTACGTCACCGTCGGCAAGAAGGTCGGCGGTTTCGTGCTGCAGGTCGCCGCGCGCGTGGTGTCGAAGCACTCGCTGAACGTGATGGCCGGCCATGACGACGTCTATGCGCTGCTGTCGTCGGGCTACACCATCCTGTTCGGCTCCAATCCGCAGGAAGCCGCCGACCTCGCCGCGATCTCTTATAAGGTCGCCGCGATGTCGCTGATCCCGGTCGCCAACGCGATGGACGGCTTTGCGACCTCGCACATGCTGTCCGAAGCCCTGATGCCGGAGCCGGACCTGCTGCGCGAATTCCTCGGCGACCCGGCCGGCCGTATCAAGTGCCCGACCGTGGCGCAGGAGATGCTGTTCGGCGCCAAGGGCCGCGTGTTCCAGCTCAAGCAGTATCTGCTGCGGCACGAAGCCGACTTCATGCCGTCCGACCTCGCCTCGCTCAGGAAATTCCTCGACGACAACGCCGACACGATCGAGACTGATAACGCCGGCACCATCGTGGTCGAGACCCTCGCTTACGTGCCGGAAGAGCTGCGCGGCCAGTGGAAGCGGCAGTGGATCAACGCGCCCGAGAAGGGCACCCGACAGCTGGTGCCGGCGCTGGTCGACATCGACAATCCGGGCCTGACCGGCGGCGTGCAGAACCAGCCCGACTTCCAGGCCGGCGCGGTCGACCACCGCACGCACTTCGCCAATTCGGTGCCGCGCTTCGTCACCGAAGCGATGGCCGAATACGCCGCGCTGACCGGCCGCGAATACAAGCCGGTGATGACCTATATGTGCGACGACGCCGAACACGTCGTGGTCGGCCTCGGTTCGGTCACCGACGACGCCGAAGCGGTCGCGGCTTATCTGCGCTCGCAGGGCAAGAAGGTCGGTGTGGTGTCGGTCAAGATGCTGCAGCCGTTCCCGGAAGCCGAACTGGTCGAAGCGCTGAAGGGCAAGACCGCCGTCACCGTGCTGGAGCGTTCGGAAGTCACCGCGCTGACCCAGCTGGTCACCCAGGCGCTGTGCAAGGCCCGCGAGAACGGCGACGCCGGCGTGCGTCACGCCGGCATCCCGGCGCTGACCAAGCTGCCGAAGATCACCACCGCGATCTTCGGCCTCGGCGGCCACGATCTGCAGCCGCGCGACCTGATCGCCTGCTACGCCAATATGGAGAAGCAGGACTCGGCGCCGTTCGTGTATCTCGGCACCAAGTTCTTCACCGAGAACCCGTCGCCGCGGATGGAAGCGCTGCAGAACCGGCTGAAGGCGGCGTATCCGGAAACTCAGTTTATGGCGCTGCCGACGGGGCAGAACCCGAACCTGCTGCCGCCCTCCGCGTTCCGCATCCGCTTCCACTCGATCGGCGGCTACGGCACCATCGCGTCGGGCAAGCTGCTGACCGACATCCTGGCCGGCGCGCTCGACATGCATTCGAAGTCGGCGCCGAAATACGGCTCGGAAAAGAGCGGCGCGCCGACCAACTACTACATCACGCTGTCGCCGGAGCCGGTGAAGATCACCAACGCCGAGCTGGAAGACGTCGAGATCGTGATCTCGCCGGACCACAAGGTGTTCGTGCACACCAACCCGCTGCGCGGCCTGGTTGCGGGCGGCACCTTCATCCTGCAGACCAACCTGTCGCCGCTCGAGGTGTGGCGTGATCTGCCGGCCAAGGCGCGCCAGACCATCCGCGACAAGAAGATCAAGTTCTACGTGATCGATGCCTTCGCGGTGGCCAAGCGCCACGCGCCGACCGCCGAACTCGAGACCCGCATGATGGGCATCGCCTTCATCGGCGCGGTGTGCGGCAACGTCGACCGCGTGGTCGCCGACGCTTCGCAGGACGCGATGCTCAACAAGATCCGTCAACAGATCTCGAAGAAGTTCGGCGCCAAGGGCGGCGACATCGTCGAGGGCAACATGGCGGTGATCCGCGAGGGTCTCGAAGCCACCCACAAGGTCGATTACGACGCCGCCGAGTTCGGCGAGGACGCCATCAAGGCCGCCCCGAAGGCCAAGCGCGACGCCTCGATCTCGGCCTCGATGTGCCGCGTCGCGGCGCCGGCTTCGGCCGCGGGCTTCCTCGATCCGGAGTACTATGACGACGTGCTCGCCGCGCCGTTCCGCGACGGCACCATCGCCGAAGCGCCGGTGCTGCCGGGCATCGGCATGTTCATGCCGGCCGGCTCCGCCGCCGCCAAGGACAAGGGCCTGTTCCGCCGCAACGTGCCGGAGTTCAAGGCCGACCTCTGCACCGGCTGTATGGAATGCGCGCTGGTCTGCCCCGACGCTGCGATCCCGAACGCGGTGCACGACATCCACGAACTGCTGCTGACCGCGATCAAGCAGCTCGACATCGCGCCCGCCCAGCAGGACGGCTTGCGCGAAAAGGTGCCGGCGCTGACCGAGGCGATCCGCGACGTGTATCGCTCCGGCAAGGACGACAAGCCGTTCCACGACATCGTGGCGCAGGCTGCCGAAGCGCTGAAGCTCGACAACGCCACGCTGAACCGCAACTTCGGCAAGCTGTCGGCGGCGCTGTCGGTGTATCCGGTGGCCCGCACCCGGCCGTTCTTCGACGCGATGGAGAAGAGCCAGCCGGGCACCGGCGGTCTGTACTCGGTGAGCGTCGACCCGTGGAAGTGCTCGGGCTGTCTCGAATGTATCGACGTCTGCGGCCCCGGCGCGCTGGTCGATCGTGAGCAGGACGAGCCGATGCTGGAGCAGCTCCAGGCGCGGTTCGAATTCCTCAGCCGCACCCCGAACACCCCGGCGCGGTTCACCGAAAGCGCGACCAAGCCGGAAGGCGAGACCAAGCGCCTGATGCTCGATCGCGCCAATTACTACGCGACCACCGGCGGCCACGGCGCCTGCCGCGGCTGCGGCGAAGTCACCGCGATCCGTCTGGTCACCTCGACCAACCACGCGATCCACGACAAGCGCCGCAAGGACCACATCCGCGAGCTGGAGACCCTGATCGACCAGCTCAATGCCAAGCGGGCGCTGGTCGCCGGCGACGAGGCGCGCGCCGCCCGGATCGACCAGACCCTGAAGACGCTGGAGAAGCGGCTGTATCTCTATGAGAGCGGCCCGACCGGCAACGGCCCGTCCGGCATGGTGATCGCCAACGCCACCGGCTGCTCGAGCGTGTATGCGTCGACCTTCCCGTTCAACCCCTACACCGATCCGTGGGTGAACAGCCTGTTCCAGGACACGCCTGCCGTCGCGAAGGGCATCTTCGAAGGTCTCACCGCCAAGGCGTCGGAGGACTTCCGGGCGCTGCGCATCGCCAAGCTCGAACTGGCCGACGCCTATGATGCGGCCAAGCACGACGGCTACTTCCGCTACTTCGGCTGGAGCGAATTCACGCCGGAAGAGCGGTCGATGCTGCCGACCGTGCTGAGCATGGGCGGCGACGGCGCCACCTACGACATCGGCTTCGGCGCGCTGTCGCGTCTGCTCGCCACCAAGACCCCGATCAAGGTCGTGGTGCTGAACACCGGCGCCTATTCCAACACCGGCGGCCAGACCTCGACGGCGAGCCTCACCGGCCAGGACAGCGACCTGTCGCGGTTCGGTATCGCCCAGCACGGCAAGCAGGAATCCCGCAAGGAGCTCGGCCTGATCGCCTCGTTCCATCCGAACGTGTTCGTGGTGCAGACCGCGACCGCGCTGCAGGGCCACTTCCTGAAGAACGTGATGGAGTTCCTGAACCACACCTCGTCGCCGGCGGTGCTCGACGTCTATACGCCATGCCAGGCCGAGCACGGCATCGGCGACGCCGTCGCCAACCGCCAGGCGCGTCTTGCGGTCGAAAGCCGGATGAATCCGGTGTTCGTCCACGACCCGCGCAAGGGCAGCAAGCTCAACAACTGGTTCTCGCTCGACGGCAACCCCGAGGCCGACCAGGACTGGGCCACCAAGACGATCGAGTACGTCGATGAGAGCGGCAAGCCGCAGCTTCTCAAGGCCAAGCTGACGCCGGCCGACTTCGCCCACACCGAAGTCCGCTTCCGCAAGCAGTTCAAGCCGCTGAAGAAGGACGACGGCGCCCTGCCGATCGACGAATACGTCGCGCTCGATCCGGCGGCGCGCGCCGGCAAGACGCCGTTCATCTACGCCACCGATGCCGACAAGAAGCTGATCAAGCTTTCGGTCGGCGAGACCGTGGTGGCGCTGGTGGAAGAACGGCGGAAGTACTGGCGCACGCTGCAGTATCTCGGCGGCTTCGACGTCCGTGCACTCGATGAAGCGCACAGCGCCGAACTGGCCGCGCTGCAGCACCAGTACGACGAACAGGTCAAGGCCCGCGAAAGCTCGCTCGATCAGATCGCGCGCGGCATGAGCGAGCTGGCGGCCTCTTCGAACGCGCCGGCTGCCGGCGGGCTCGCCGGCCTGATGGCCGGGCTGGCGCCCGCTCCGGCCGCCGCGGCGGCGCAGACCAACGGCGCCAAGCAGGCGAACGGCAACGGCGCCGAGCCGATCCACATCGACGATGCGGACCTCGGCAAGTGCACCAACTGCAAGAGCTGCTACCAGGACGTGCCGGAAGTGTTCGAACTCACCAAGATCGTCGTCGACGGCGCCCCGAAGGACGTCGCCCACGTCATCCCGGGCGTGTTCAGCAAGCTCAAGGTCACGCCTGAACTGTCGGCCAAACTGAGCCGCGCAGCGGCCAACTGCGATGCGGAGATCATTCGATGAGCGACGTCACCGGAACGGTCTCCAGCGACGTGCTGCGCTACCAACAGGCGCGCAGCACGCTGGAAAGCTCCAAGAGCGAGCTGGAAGAGCTGCAGAACAGCGAAGCTGTCGGCATCTTCCAGAAGCAGCTCGCGCTGCTGCAGAAACGCCTGGTCAACGACCCGGCGTCGCTGCGCAACATGTTCATCGCCGACGGCACCCAGGCGATCATCTGGGAATTCCAGCAGCCGGAGCTGGGTGAAGCCTTCACCACCACGCTGTGGAATCTGCTCGCCCGCGGCGACGACATGTCGACGATCCTGCAGCGCTTCATCTGGGCGCTGCCGCTGAAGTTCAAGCGCAAGTTCATCAAGGCGATCGACGTACACCTGCGCGGTCGCTACCCGATGTTCGAGAACCTGTCGGAAGGCTGGCCGGGCGAAGCGTTCATCCCGCCCTATATCCGTCCGGCGGAAGAGCGCGCGATCGACTTCGAACTCGTGAACCAGGGCTATCTCGGCTACCAGTCGATCGGCTACTCGCTGCGCGAGTGCGAGCTGTTCGTCTGGTTAGAGGTGATGCGCGACAAGCAGTGCGACGACAAGCCGTGCGAGCTCGGCGTGCTGATCCAGGGCCGGAAGGAAGCCAAGGGCGGCTGCCCGGTGAAGATCCACATCCCCGAGATGCTGGATCTGCTCGGCAACGGCAAGCATCGCGAAGCCTTGGAGCTGATCGAGAGCTGCAACCCGCTGCCGAACGTCACCGGCCGCGTCTGCCCGCAGGAACTGCAGTGCCAGGGCGTCTGCACCCATACCAAGCGGCCGATCGAAATCGGTCAGCTCGAATGGTACCTGCCCGAGCACCAGAAGCTCATCAACCCGAACGCCAATGAGCGGTTCGCCGGCCGGATCTCGCCGTGGGCCGCGGCGGTGAAGCCGCCGATTGCGGTGGTCGGCTCCGGTCCGTCGGGCCTGATCAACGCGTACTTGCTGGCGGTCGAGGGCTTCCCGGTCACAATCTTCGAGGCGTTCCATGACCTCGGCGGCGTGCTGCGCTACGGCATTCCGGAATTCCGCCTGCCCAACACGCTGATCGACGACGTCGTCGAAAAGATCATCCTGCTCGGCGGCCGTTTCGTGAAGAACTTTGTGGTCGGCAAGACCGCGACGCTCGAAGACCTCAAGGCCGAAGGCTTCTGGAAGATCTTCGTCGGCACCGGCGCAGGCCTGCCGACCTTCATGAACGTGCCCGGCGAGCATCTGCTCGGCGTGATGTCGGCCAACGAATTCCTGACCCGCGTCAACCTGATGCGCGGCCTGGACGACCGCTACGAGACGCCGCTGCCCGAAGTGAAGGGCAAGAACGTGTTCGTGATCGGCGGCGGCAACACCGCGATGGACGCGGCGCGCACCGCCAAGCGGCTCGGCGGCAACGTCACCATCGTGTATCGCCGCACCAAGAGCGAGATGCCGGCCCGTGTCGAGGAGCTGCATCACGCGCTGGAAGAAGAGATCAATCTCGCGGTGCTGCGCGCGCCGCGCGAATTCATCGGCGACGACCACACCCACTTCGTCACCCACGCGCTGCTCGACGTCAACGAGCTCGGCGAGCCGGACAAGTCCGGCCGCCGCAGCCCGAAGCCGACCGGGCAGATCGAGCGGGTGCCGGTCGACCTCGTGATCATGGCGCTGGGCAACACCGCCAACCCGATCATGAAGGACGCCGAGCCGGGCCTGAAGACCAACAAATGGGGCACCATCGAGGTCGAAGAAGGCTCGCAGCGGACTTCGATCAAGGACGTCTACACCGGCGGCGACGCCGCCCGTGGCGGCTCCACCGCGATCCGCGCGGCCGGCGACGGCCAGGCGGCGGCGCGCGAAATCGTCGGCGAGATTCCGTTCACGCCGGCCGAGATCAAGGACCGGGTCGAACGCGCCGCGAAGTACACCGAGCTCGGCCAGGTGGCGCAGACCATCGTCAACAAGGTGCCGCTGGCCGGCGGCATCGTCGAGTTCACCGTGCGGGCCCCGATGGTGGCGCGCTCGGCCCAGGCCGGACAGTTCGTCCGCGTGCTGCCGTGGGAGAAGGGCGAACTGATCCCGCTGACGCTGGCCGATTGGGACGCCGAGAAAGGCACCATCGACCTCGTCGTGCAGGGCATGGGCACTTCGTCGCTGGAGATCAACCGGATGGCGATCGGCGATGCGTTCTCCGGCATCGCCGGCCCGCTCGGCCGCGCCAGCGAGCTGCACCGCTACGAGGGCAACCAGACCGTGGTGTTCTGCGCCGGCGGCGTCGGCCTGCCGCCGGTGTATCCGATCATGCGCGAGCACCTGCGGCTCGGCAACCACGTCACGCTGATCTCCGGCTTCCGCGCCAAGGAGTTCCTGTTCTGGACCGGCGACGACGAGCGCGTCGGCAAGCTGAAGAAGGAGTTCGGCGACCAGCTGTCGCTGATCTACACCACCAATGACGGCTCCTACGGCGTCAAAGGCTTCGTCACCGGCCCGCTCGAGGAGATGATGAAAGCCAACCAGGAAGGCAAAGGCCGCACCATCGCCGAGGTGGTGGCGATCGGCCCGCCGCTGATGATGCGGGCGGTCTCCGACCTCACCAAGCCGTATGGCGTGAAGACCGTGGCCAGCCTCAACTCGATCATGGTGGACGCGACGGGGATGTGCGGCGCCTGCATGGTGCCGGTGACCATCGACGGCAAGATGGTCCGCAAGCACGCCTGCATCGACGGCCCGGAAATCGACGCCCACATCATCGACTGGGACAAGTTCCTGCCCCGCTTCAACCAGTTCAAGACGCAGGAGCTGGAGAGCAAGAAGAAGCACGGGTTCGTGTAGGGCACCGCGTACGCAACACCGTCATTGCGAGCGAAGCGAAGCAATCCGGCTCCGTGCACCGAGCTGGATTGCTTCGCCGCTTCGCTCCTCGCAATGACGGACGAGAGGCTTTCGCTGAAATGGCCGGGTTCGCCCGGCCTTTTTCGTTGGCGTCCCCGGCGGATCTGGTGGCTGGAAAGGGGTGCCAAAAGCCCCAAGACCCCTTAAGTTGCGGCCATGCCGAAAAGCTCCAAGTCCGCCGCTGCGACGCCTGCCGCTTCCTCCGCCACGCCCCCTGCCCCGGCCGGCGTCAAGCCGCCCGGCAAGGGTGACCACGTGTTCCTGGTCGACGGCTCGTCGTACATTTTCCGCGCCTATCACGCGCTGCCGCCGCTCAACCGCAAATCCGACGGGCTGCAGGTCAATGCCGTGCTCGGCTTCTGCAACATGCTGTGGAAGCTGCTGCGCGACATGCCGCCGGAGAACCGGCCGACGCATCTGGCGATCATCTTCGACAAGTCGGAAGTCACCTTCCGCAACGAGCTCTACCCCGAATACAAGGCGCACCGGCCGCCGGCGCCTGAGGATCTGATCCCGCAATTCGGCCTGATCCGCGAGGCGGTGCGGGCGTTCGATCTGCCGTGCCTGGAACAGTCCGGCTTCGAGGCCGACGATTTGATCGCCACCTACGTGCGCGAGGCCTGCGAGGCCGGGGCGACGGCGACGATCGTGTCGTCCGACAAGGATCTGATGCAGCTCGTGACCGACTGCGTGGTGATGTACGACACCATGAAGGACCGCCGCATCGGCGTGCCCGAGGTGATCGAGAAATTCGGCGTGCCGCCGGCCAAGGTCGTCGAGGTCCAGGCGCTCGCCGGCGACAGCGTCGACAACGTGCCGGGCGTGCCGGGCATCGGCATCAAGACCGCGGCGCAGCTGATCAATGAATATGGCGACCTCGACACGCTGCTGGCGCGCGCCGCCGAGATCAAGCAGCCGAAGCGGCGCGAGGCGCTGATCGAGAACGCCGAGAAGGCGCGGATCTCGCGCAAGCTGGTGCTGCTCGACGACCATGTGAAGCTCGACGTGCCGCTGGCCGAGCTCGCGGTGCACGAGCCAGACGCGCGCAAGCTGGTGGCGTTCCTCAAGGCGATGGAATTCACCACGCTGACGCGGCGCGTCGCCGAATATGCCCAGATCGATCCGTCGGATGTCGAGGCGGAGACGGCGTTGAAGTCGGCCGTTCCGCCGCTGGCGAGGAGCGGCGTTGCCGCGAGCGGCGATTTGTTTGCGGGGCAAGAGCCCTCACCCCAGCCCTCCCCCGCAAGCGTGGGAGGAAGCGCGCCGCAAGCGGGGCAAAGTGGTCCGCTGAATGCGGGCCGCGGCCGCGACGGCAAGCCGGGCGTCGTGCTGTCGCCGGAGACGCTGGTGGCCGCGCGGGCCGAGGCCGCCCGCAAGGTCCCGGTCGATCGCACCGCCTACAAGACGCTGCGCACGCTGGACGAGCTGCACGCTGTCATCGCCCGCATCCACGACACCGGCGTGGTGGCGCTGGAAGCGGTCGCGACCTCGATCGATCCGATGCAGGCGGAGCTGACCGGCGTTGCGCTGGCGCTCGGCCCGAATGATGCCTGCTACATCCCGCTCGGCCACAAGCAGGCCGGCGATGGCGACGGCCTGTTCGCTGCCGGCCTCGCGCCCGATCAGCTCGGCACCCGCGACGCACTCGATGCGCTCAAGCCGGTCTTCGAGTCCGCAGGCGTCGCCAAGGTCGGCTTCGCGATCAAGTTTGCCGCAGTGCTGCTGGCGCAGCATGGCCTGACCTTGCGCAACATCGACGATCCGCAACTGATGTCCTACGCGCTCGATGCCGGCCGCGGCAGCCATGGGCTCGATGCGCTGTCCGAGAGCAATCTCGGCCATACGCTGCACACGCTGACCGAGCTGACCGGCACCGGCAAAAACAAGATCGGCTTCGATCAGGTCGGAATCGACCGCGCCACCGCCTATGCGGCCGAACGCGCCGACGTGGCGTTGCGGCTGGCGCGCGTGCTGAAACCGCGCCTTGTCGCAGGCAGCATGACCGCGGTGTACGAGACACTGGAACGTCCGCTGGTCGGCGTGCTGGCGCGGATGGAGCGGCGCGGCATCTCGATCGACCGACAGGTGCTGTCGCGGCTGTCGTCCGATTTCGCCCAGACCGCGGCGCGGATCGAGGCCGAGATCCGCGAACTCGCCGGCGAGGACATCAATATCGGCAGCCCGAAGCAGCTCGGCGACATCCTGTTCGGCAAGATGGGCCTGCCGGGCGGCAGCAAGACCAAGACCGGCGCGTGGTCGACTTCGGCGCAGGTGCTCGACGAACTCGCCGAGCAGGGCCACGAATTCCCGAAGAAGATTTTGGAGTGGCGGCAGGTCAGCAAGCTGCGCTCGACCTACACCGACGCGCTGCCGACTTACGTGCATCCGCAGACCCATCGCGTCCACACCACCTACGCGCTCGCCGCGACGACGACGGGCCGGCTGTCGTCGAACGAGCCGAACCTGCAGAACATCCCGGTGCGCACCGAAGACGGCCGCAAGATCCGCCGCGCCTTCGTGGCGACGCCAGGGAACAAGCTGGTGTCGGCCGACTACTCGCAGATCGAACTGCGCCTGCTCTCCGAAGTCGCCGACGTCCCGGCTTTGCGAAAAGCGTTTCAGGACGGCATCGACATTCACGCCATGACCGCGTCGGAGATGTTCGGCGTCCCGGTGGAAGGCATGCCGTCGGAGATCCGCCGCCGGGCGAAAGCGATCAATTTCGGCATCATCTACGGCATCTCGGCGTTCGGCCTCGCTAACCAGCTCGGCATCCCGCGCGAGGAAGCCGGCGCCTACATCAAGCGCTACTTCGAACGCTTCCCCGGCATCCGTGCCTATATGGACGAGACCCGCGATTTCTGCCGCACGCATGGTTACGTCACCACGCTGTTCGGCCGCAAATGCCACTACCCGGACATCAAGGCCTCGAACCCGTCGATCCGCGCCTTCAACGAACGCGCCGCGATCAACGCCCGGCTGCAAGGCTCCGCCGCCGACATCATCCGCCGCGCCATGGTGCGGATGGAGGACGCGCTGGCCGAAAAGAAGCTCAGCGCCCAGATGCTGCTGCAGGTCCATGACGAACTGATCTTCGAAGTGCCGAAATCCGAGGTCGAGGCGACGCTGCCGGTGGTCCGCTCGGTGATGCAGGACGCGCCGTTCCCGGCGGTGATCCTCAACGTCCCGCTGCAGGTCGATGCGCGGGCGGCGGATAATTGGGACGAGGCGCACTAAGCATCTCGGTCGCTTTTTTCGGAGCTGATCCGCAGCGGGCACTGCGCAACCTCGCCCGCTTGCGGGAGAGGTCGACGCGCGAAGCGCGGTGGGTGAGGGCACTCCTCTCCGCGAGACGCGGACTCACTGCTCGGGACGCCCTCACCCCAACCCTCTCCCGCAGGCGGGAGAGGGAGCGCGCTGTGCCCGTAGCTCGTTGGGAAATACTGATCCGCCGCGGGCGCTGAGCAACCTCGGCCGCTTGCGGGAGAGGTCGACGCGCGAAGCGCGGCGGGTGAGGGCACTCCCCTCCACGAACCGCGAACTCACTGCTCGGGGCGCCCTCACCCCAGCCCTCTCCCGCGGGCGGGAGAGGGAGCGCGCTGTGCCCGTAGCTCGTTGGGAAATACTGATCCGCAGCGGGCGCTGAGCAACCTCGCCCGCTTGCGGGAGAGGTCGACGCGCGAAGCGCGGCGGGTGAGGGCACTCCCCTCCACAACACGCGGACTCACTGCTCGGGGCGCCCTCACCCCACCCCTCTCCCGCAGGCGGGAGAGGGAGCGCGCTGTGCCGGGCGGCGCTGCAGCGGCCAATACGGCGGGCGCTGTAGGCGTTTGCCCCGTTGATACCTCCACCGCGCCGCTGGCATCCGTGCCTCCTCGGGGCTAGATTGCGGCGTTTTTCGCAGAGCCAAAGCCCAGAGAGTCCGCCCGTGTCCAAATCCGCGTCCCGCGCCCGCCTTGCCGACATCATCCGCACCCGCTCGTTCGGCCGGGGGGAGATCACGCTCGCGTCGGGGCGCAAGAGCGACTTCTATTTCAACCTGAAGCCGACGATGCTCGATCCCGAGGGTGCCGCGCTGCTCGCCGAATTGACCTATGAGGCGCTGCGCGACGAGAAGGTCGACTATGTCGGCGGGCTGGAGATGGGCGCGGTGCCGCTGGCCGGTGCGATCGCGCAGCTGTCATGGCTGAAGAACCATCCGATCGCGGCGTTCTTCGTGCGCAAGAAGCCGAAGGAACATGGCGCTCGGCTGTCGGTCGAAGGCTTGGCGAAGGGCGAGAGCCTGGCGGGCAAGCGCTGCGTCATCGTCGAGGACGTCACCACCACCGGCGGGTCGGCCATCAAGGCGGTCGAAGCGGTGAAGGAATCCGGCGCCGAGATCGTGCTGGTGCTGACCATGGTGGACCGCGAGGAAGGCGCCACCGAAGCTTTCGCCGAGGCCGGGCTGCCGTTCCGGTCGCTGTACAAGGCCAGCGAGTTCCTCAACACCTGAGCGCCGCGGACGCCGCCGGAAACCCGGCGTTTACCATCCCATCCTAAAGTCGCGACCAACAGCGGGCTTGCCGCGGGTGGTTGCGTCGGTGGAGTGGGCGTTTGCGTCAATTGCTTACCAGTTCACGCCTGCGGCGCCGCGTTTTCGCTCTCGGCGCGGCGCTTGCGCTGCCGCTGCTCGCCGCTCCTGAAATCGCCTCGGCGCAGAACCTGCTCGAGTTCCTGTTCGGCGGCGCCGGCCCGCAACGGCCGCAGCACGGCGCCCCGGCCCAGGCCAACTTTTTCGCCGACCCGTTCGGCCTCAATCAGCAAAACCAGCCGCCGCAACCGCAGCGCCAGGCCTCCGCCGGCGGCGGTCCGGCGTTCTGCGTGCGCAGCTGCGACGGCAAGTACTTCCCGCTGCAGCTCCGCGCGGGCGCCAGCCCGGCACAGATGTGCCAGGCGTTCTGCCCGGCCGGCAACGCCAAGGTGTATTACGGCAGCCAGATCGACGGCGCCCGCTCGGCGAGCGGCGAGCGCTATGCCGACTCGCCGAATGCGTTCGCCTATCGCAAGGCGCTGAAGGCGGACTGCACCTGCAACGGTCGCGATCCGGCCGGCCTCGCGCAAATCGACCTGTCGCAGGACACCTCCCTGCGCGCCGGCGACATCGTCGCCACCGCCGATGGCCTCGCCGCCTACACGGGCGTGCGTCTCGGCGTCGAGCAGATGCCGGACTTCACCCCGGTCGCCGACTATCCGGGCCTGACTCCCAGCCTGCGCGCCCGCCTTGGCGAGATGAAGGTGGCGCCGGTCAACGAGCAGATCGCCGAACAGGCGCCCCCGGCACTCGGCCGCGACGTCTCACTGCCGGTCGAGACCCCGAAGCCCATCCCCCACGGCCGCCGCGCCGGGATCGACTGAGCTACCCCTCGCGCCCCCCGTGTCATTCCGGGGCGCGCGAAGCGCGAACCCGGAATCCCGAGATTCAGGGCACCTCAGCGGCGCAGCTCGGGGAGGCTTCTCGGCCAAACAACCGCGGGATTCCGGGTTCGCGAGCTATCGCTCGCGCCCCGGAATGACATCTTGGGGCTTGCGGGCTTCGCGCGCCGGAGAGACTCTGACGATCAGGAGCTGGGACGCCTACCTGCCGACGATCACGCCGATCACGTTCGGGGCGGCGCGGTAGGATTCCTCGAGGTGGGCGCGGGCGGCGGCGCGGTTTTCGGCGGTCAGCAGGCCGCGGGCTTCGGCGAGGATCATCCAGCAATAACCCCACCAGTCGCTGAGCATACCGGTGTCGTCGACCAGGTCGTAGCCATGCTCGGCTGCGAAGATCCGCGCGGTGCCCTCGTCGAGGGTGTCGAGCCAGGTCAGATCAGCAGGATCGAACATCTCGTCGACCAGATCGTCCGGGCAATAGCCCCAGATCGAAACGCACACCGCGTTGAACTCGCGGTCGAGCTGATCGTCATCGACCCATTGCCGGCGGGCGAGCTGATGCAGCCGCGACAGGGAGCGGGCGAAGTCGGCGATCCGGGTGAGCGCCGTCTGATCGAAGGCGATGGTGGACATCTCGTCCTCGGAAGCTTGCTGAGACCATAGATATAGACGGCGCACCGCGCCGAATCGCGATGATAACTCAAGACCTTGCAGAATGTTCTAAATTTGTTCTTATCGGGTGGCGCGCGAGGCCGCAACTTTTGGCCCCGCCCTCTGGCTCATCAGGGTGTTCCCGCCTTGAAACCTGCCCGGCGCCCGTAGATCAGGCAGCCCGAGTCGCGGATTTTGCACAAAAGCCGGGCATCCCGCCGCAACGATGCCCTCGTCATGGGTTTCGATCCGGGACTATTGTTTGTATGGTCGTGGTCTCATCCGCTTGGAATGGTCACTTGCCCGTGCAGTCGTTACCAGAAAAAAATTCCTCCCAGTCGGCGCCTCTGGATGAGCTGGCGCTCGCGGAGATCAAGAGCGCGATCCTCGCCAAGCTGACCCTGGCGATCGGCAAGGAAGCCGCGCACGCCACCAAGCACGACTGGTACAAGGCCTCCGCCTTGGCGCTGCGCGACCGGATCGTGCACCGCTGGCTGGTGTCCGAGAAGGAGAGCTACGACGCCGGCCGCAAGCGGGTGTATTACCTGTCGCTCGAATTCCTGATCGGCCGGCTGTTCACCGACTCGCTGAACAATATGGGCCTGCTGGCGCAGTTCGACGCCGCGCTCGGCGATCTCGGCGTCGGCCTCAACGACCTGCGCAAATGCGAGCCCGACGCCGCGCTCGGGAATGGCGGCCTCGGCCGGCTCGCCGCCTGCTTCATGGAAAGCATGGCGACGCTGGAGATCCCGGCCTACGGCTACGGCATCCGCTATGACTACGGCCTGTTCCGCCAGATCATTAATCACGGCTGGCAGCAGGAATTCCCCGACGAGTGGCTGAGCTTCGGCAACCCGTGGGAATTGCAGCGGCCGGAGGTGGTCTATCAGGTCAAGTTCGGCGGCCATGTCGACCAGGTTACCGACGCCAAGGGCTACACCCGCGCGGTGTGGACGCCGGGCGAGACCGTGCAGGCGATCGCCTACGACACCCCGATCGTCGGCTGGCGCGGCGAGCACGTCAACGCGCTGCGGCTGTGGTCGGCGCGCGCGCCGGACCCGCTGCTGATCGACGTGTTCAACACCGGCGACTATCTCGGCGCCACCGCGCACGAGGCGCGCGCCGAGGCGATCTGCAAATTCCTGTATCCGAACGACGAGAGCCCGGCGGGCCGCGAGCTGCGGCTGCGCCAGGAGTATTTCTTCGTCTCCGCCTCGCTGCAGGACCTGATCAAGCGGCACCTGGATTCCGACGGCCAGATCCGCAACCTCGCCAAGAAGGCGGCGATCCAGCTCAACGACACCCATCCGTCGCTGGCGGTCGCCGAGCTGATGCGGCTTTTGGTCGACGTCCACGCGCTGCGCTGGGACGACGCCTGGAACATCACGGTCGCGACGCTGAGCTACACCAACCACACGCTGCTGCCCGAGGCGCTGGAGACCTGGCCGCTCGACCTGTTCCAGCGCACGCTGCCGCGCCACCTCGAAATCATCTACCGGATCAACGAGGCGCATCTCGGCCTCGCCGAGGCGCGCAGCCCGGGCGATATCGAATTCCGCGCCTCGGTGTCGCTGATCGACGAGAAGGCCGGCCGCCGGGTGCGGATGGGCCATCTCGCCTTCATCGGCTCGCATCGCGTCAACGGCGTCTCGGCGATGCATTCCGACCTGATGAAGGAGACCGTGTTTCACGATCTCAACTTCCTCTACCCCGGCCGCATCACCAACAAGACCAACGGCATCACCTTCCGGCGCTGGCTGACGCTGGCCAATCCGGGCCTGACCGATCTGGTCCGATCGGTGGCCGGCGACGAGGTGCTGGACGATCCGACCCGGCTGGAGCGGCTCGAAGCCTTCGCCGGCGACGGCGCATTCCAGCAGCAGTTCCGCTCCGTCAAGCATCGCAACAAGGTGGCGCTGGCGCGGCTGATCGGTGAGCGCAACAACATCCGGATCGATCCGAGTGCGCTGTTCGACGTCCAGATCAAGCGCATCCACGAATACAAGCGGCAGCTGCTCAACGTGCTCGAGACCATCGCGCTGTATCAGGCGATCAAGGACGAGCCGAACCGCGACTGGGTGCCGCGCGTCAAGATCTTCGCCGGCAAGGCCGCCGCGAGCTACCGCTACGCCAAGCTGATCATCAAGCTGATCAACGACGTCGCCGAAGTGGTAAACAACGACGCTTCGATCGGCGGCAAGTTGAAGGTGGTGTTCCTCGCCGACTACAATGTCAGCCTCGCCGAAGTGATCATTCCGGCCGCCGACCTGTCGGAGCAGATCTCGACCGCCGGCATGGAAGCCTCCGGCACCGGCAACATGAAGCTGGCGCTGAACGGCGCGCTGACGATCGGCACGCTCGACGGCGCCAATATCGAAATCCGCGATCTGGTCGGCCCGGAGAACATCGCGATCTTCGGCATGGAAGCGCTGGAAGTGGTGGCGCGCCGCGCCCAGGGCCTCGACGCCACCGACGTCATCAACCGTTCGCCGCAACTCGCCAACGCGATCCGCGCGATCGACTCCGGCGTGTTCTCGCCCGACGACCGCGCCCGGTTCGCCTCGGTGGCGCACGCGCTGCGCCACCTCGACCACTACATGGTCAGCGCCGACTTCGACAGCTACTACGAGGCCCAGCGCGGCATCGACGCGCGGTGGCGCGCCGGCTCTGCCTGGACCCGCGCCGGCATCCTCAACGTCGCCCGGATGGCGTGGTTCTCGTCCGACCGCACCATCCGCGAATACGCCGAAGAGATCTGGAACGTGCCGACCAAAACGGCGACCCAGCCCTCGCCGGCAAGGCAGGCGGGATAGAGCGCTTCATCGATTGATTGAAGCGGATTTGGCCTTTGCCAAGCGTCCGAAGTCCTCATCCTGAGGAGCCCGGCAAAGCCGGGCGTCTCGAAGGATGAGGAGCCACATCGCCTGCGGCGCATGGTTCGAGACGGCGCTTCGCGCCTCCTCACCATGAGGCTCTACAAGCTGCGACCGCTAGGAAGTTCGGTCCTGATTCTGTCAAAAGCAGAGATGCTCTAGTCGACGCTCGGCCGAGAGCGGCGCACTCCTCTCAGGTCCGTCATTCCGGGGCGCGAGCGCAGCTCGCGAACCCGGAATCCCGAGATTCAGGGCCCTATTTTCCAACACCTGCGAGATTCCGGGTTCGCGCGTTTCACGCGCGCCCCGGAATGACGTGCGCATGTGGCCCGCGCGCTGCCGCAGCCCTGCCCTCATCACATGATGACCGACAGCCATTGCGCCCGGCTGCGCCGCGGTGCAAGCTGGCGCCACAACAAGAGCAACAACACGGGAAGCGCACCATGGACGCCAAGGTCGAACACACGCCGCATCCGTTCGATGCCGCGACGCGCGTGGATTTCGAAAGCGGGCGCTGGCAGGGCGCGACCAGCGACGATTACCACGCCTTCGTCGGCCAGTTCGGCGGCGCCACCGCGGCGACGCTGCTGCGGGCCCTGATGCAGCAGCCGGAGCGCGCCGGCGATCCGCTGGCTTTCACGGTGAACTTCTGCGCGCCGATCAGCGCCGGCAGCTTCGATCTGGCGCCGCGGCTGATCAAGGCGACGCGCTCGACCCAGCATTGGGGCGTCGAACTCAGCCAAGGCGACGCCGGCGTCGAAGTGTTCGCCACCGCGGTGTTCGCCCAGCGCCGCGAGACCTGGACGCACCGTCCCGCCGAGATGCCGAAGACCGCCGCCTATGACGAGGCTCCGGTGTATGCGCGCGGCGGCGCGGCGGCATCGTGGATCCGTCAGTTCGAGTTTCGCTTCGTCGAGAACGAGCCGAACTTCGGCGATGGCCCGCTGCCGGAGCCGGCGAGCCCGCACACCAAGGCGTGGATCGGCCACGCCGTGCCGCGCACGCTCGATTTGTTGTCGCTGTCGGCGATCGCCGATGCGTTCTTCGCGCGGATCTTCCACGTCCGCGGTGAATTGTTGCCGATCGGCACGGTGTCGATGACGACGTATTTCCATGTCGACGCCGCCGATCTCGCCGCCGAGCCGATCACCGCGGTGCTCGGCGTCGCCGACGCCAACGTGTTTCACAAGAGCTTCTCCGACCAAACCGGCGAATTGTGGTCGCCGAGCGGGCGGCTGCTGGCGACCACGCATCAGATCACCTATTTCAAAGCCTGAGTTGGCGCAGCGCTCCGGCGCGCGTCACGCGCGCATTTGAAGGGGCGTCATGGCGATGTCGCAGACCGAAGTCGCTCACAGCGAGCTCGCGCGGCGCGTCGCGCTGCTCGGCGTGCCGATCGAGATCGGCGCCGGCCTGCGCGGCACGCTGATGGGACCGGCCGCGCTCCGCACCGCCGGGATCGGCCGCGTGCTCGATCAGCTCGGCTTTGCGGTCGAAGATCACGGCGACATGACGCGGCCCGCGGCTGGCGGCGGCAACGATCCGGTGCCGGCCAACGCCAATTACTACAGCGAGGTGAAGAGCTGGGTCGGCGCGATCTCGACGCGCGCCTATGAGCTGGCGAGATCGGGCGCGGTGCCGCTGTTCATGGGCGGCGACCACAGCCTGTCGATGGGCTCGGTCAACGGCGTCGCGCGCTACTGGCAAGAGCAAAATAAGCCGCTGTTCGTGCTGTGGTTCGATGCCCATGCCGACTACAACACGCCGACGACGACGCTCACCGCCAACATGCACGGCATGTCGGCGGCGTTCCTGTGCGGCGAGCCGGGGCTCGACCATCTACTCGGCGACGAGCCGCGGGTGTCTGTCCCGCCGAGCCGGCTCGACCTGTTCGGCATCCGCTCGATCGATCCGCTCGAGAAAGAGCTGGTGCGCGCCCGCGCGATCCCGGTGGTCGACATGCGGGCGATCGACGAATTCGGCGTCGGCGTGCTGATCCGCCGCGTCATCGACCGCGTCCGTGCCGCCGGCGGCGTGCTGCATCTGTCGTTCGACGTCGACGTGCTCGATCCCTCGGTCGCGCCCGGCGTCGGCACCACCGTGCCGGGCGGCGCCACCTATCGCGAGGCGCATCTGGTGATGGAGCTGCTGCACGATTCGAGGTTGGTCCGCTCGGTCGACATCGTCGAGCTCAACCCGTTCCTGGATGAGCGCGGCCGCACCGCCCGCGTCGCGGTCGAACTCATCGGCAGCCTGTTCGGCATGCAGATCACCGACCGGGTGACCCCGACCAACGCGGTGCTGCCAGAGGGGTGAGCGCCCTCCCCGCGGTAGTCATTCCGGGGCGCTCGCCCTTGCGAGCGAACCCGGAATCTCGCAGTTTTGGAAACGACGGAGTGGCAGAACTCTTCGGGATTCCGGGCTCGCGAGCTGCGCTCGCGCCCCGGAATGACGCCGCGTTGGGCCGTCGAACTGGCATCGCTCGGCCATATCGGCTAAACGCGCCGCAGCATTTCTCCCCCGCGTGAGCCCATGATCCGTCTCGACAACATCTCCAAGCAAAACGGCCACCAGATCCTCTACATCGAAGCCTCCGCAACGCTGCTGCGGGGCGAGAAGATCGGGCTGGTCGGGCCGAACGGCTCCGGCAAGACCACGCTGTTCCGGATGATCACCGGCCAGGAACAGCCGGACGAGGGCCAGGTGTCGGTCGATCGCGGCCTGACCATCGGCTATTTCAGCCAGGACGTCGGCGAGATGAGCGGCCGCAGCGCCGTCGCCGAGACCATGGAGGGCGCCGGCCCGGTCAGCGAAGTCGCGGCCGAGCTGAAGGAGCTGGAGCACGCACTGGCCGATCCGGACCGCGCCGACGAGATGGAGCAGATCCTCGAACGTTACGGCGAGGTGCAGCACCGCTTCGAGGAGCTCGACGGCTACGCGCTGGAAGGCCGCGCCCGCGAGGTGCTGGCGGGTCTATCGTTTTCGCAGGAGATGATGGACGGCGACGTCGGCAATCTGTCGGGCGGCTGGAAGATGCGCGTGGCGCTCGCCCGCATCCTGTTGATGCGCCCCGACGTGATGCTGCTCGACGAACCGTCGAACCACCTCGACATCGAAAGCCTGATCTGGCTCGAGCAGTTCCTCAAGGGCTTCGAGGGCGCGCTCTTGATGACCTCGCACGACCGCGCCTTCATGAACCGCATCGTCAACAAGATCGTTGAGATCGATGCCGGCACGCTGACCAGCTACACCGGCGACTACGAATTCTACGAGGGCCAGCGCGCGCTCGCCGACAAGCAGCAGCAGGCGCAGTTCGAACGGCAGCAGGCGATGCTCGCCAAGGAAGTGGCGTTCATCGAGCGCTTCAAGGCGCGCGCCTCGCACGCCGCCCAGGTGCAGAGCCGGGTCAAGAAGCTGGAGAAGATCGAGAAGGTCGAGCCGCCGCGCCGCCGCCAGATCATCGCGTTCGACTTCCCGCCGGCGCCGCGCTCGGGTGAAGACGTCGCCAGCCTCAGCCATGTCCGCAAGGCTTACGGCAGTCACGTCATCTATGACGATCTCGACTTTGCGATCCGCCGCCGCGAGCGCTGGTGCGTGATGGGCATCAACGGCGCCGGCAAGTCGACGCTGCTCAAGCTGGTCGCCGGCACCACCGCGCCGGACGACGGCAGCGTCACCATCGGCGGCAGCGTCAAGATGGGTTACTTCGCCCAGCACGCGATGGATCTGATCGACGGCGAACTCACCGTGTTCCAGTCGCTGGAAGAGTGGTTTCCGCAGGCCGGGCAAGGCAGCTTGCGCGCGCTCGCGGGCTGCTTCGGCTTCTCCGGCGACGACGTCGAGAAGCGCTGCCGCGTGTTGTCCGGCGGCGAGAAGGCCCGGCTGGTGATGGCCAAGATGCTGTACGACCCGCCGAACTTCCTGGTGCTGGACGAGCCGACCAACCACCTCGACATCGCCACCAAGGAAATGCTGATCAAGGCGCTCGCCGACTTCGAAGGCACCATGCTGTTCGTCTCGCACGACCGCCACTTCCTGGCGGCGCTGTCGAACCGCGTGCTGGAGCTGACGCCCGAAGGCGTCCACAAATACGGCGGCGGCTACACCGAATACGTCGCCCGCACCGGGCACGAAGCGCCGGGCCTGCATTAGCCTAGTTAGTTATTGGCAGGGCAGCGCGTCTGTCACCTCTCCCGCTTGCGGGAGAGGTCGGATCGCGTAGCGATCCGGGTGAGGGCACTCCTCTCCGCGATTAACCGACTCACTGCCTGAGGCGCCCTCACCCCAACCCTCTCCCGCAAGCGGGAGAGGGAGCGCGCTGCGGATCGCGGGAACGCTTACTTCAAACGGCCCGCGGGGCGCCGCTTACTAAGCGTTGCCTCAGAACAGCGGCTTGGTCTGCCCCACCTTGAGCGGGCCGAGCATCACGGCGCCTTCGACGAAGCGCAGCGGGAAGGCGCGGGCGGGACGGCCTTCCAGCTTGGTCTCTTGGCCGAGCGCGTCGATGCCGGCGACGGCGGCGACATTGGCATTCTTGCGCACCACCTGGCCGAGGCCCGGAATGGCGCGGTCGAGCGCGCCGAGCACATTGTTGACGTCCTTGGCGCGAACGCCGGGCGCCAGCCGGTCGAGCGTCGATTGTGACACGCCCTGCTCCAGCATCTTGTCGATGCCGAGCTTGGGGATCACCTGGTCGAGCCCGGTGGCCACCATCTGCAATTCGCCGTCGACATAGCCCTGCGCGGTCAGCCCGAGCGAACCGGTCGCGACCGCCACCATGTCGCCCTGCTGGATCCGCGCCTGCTCGAACTGGATGCGGCCGCCGGCGGCCTGGATCTCGCGGAAACGCTGCGGCCACGGCTTGGGGCGGAAGTCCTTCAGGCCGCTGATCAACAGACGCAGATGCGCATCGAACGGATCGGCGAGCAGCGGATGCAGGTCCTGCACCGACGTGCCATCGAGGCTGAGATCGACTTCGAGCTGGCGCGGCTCGGCGCCGGTGGCCTCACGCTGCCGGCCGTGCAGCTCGGCGTGGCGGGCGCGCGCCAGCAGCACGCGGGTGTCGCCGCGGAAACCGTCGAGCGCCGGCTCGTCGAACACCAGGGCGACCCGCTCCGGCGTGCCCGGCAGTCCGGCCACGCTGCTGCGGGCGGTCTTCCAGTTCAGCTCCATCGACACCGGCTGGCCGCGGTCGGCGAAGCTCGCCGGGCCCTTGAACTCGGCGATCAGCAGGCTCGGCTGATACAGCGACGACACCACCAGGATCTCGCCGAGCTTGGCTGTCACCGGGGTCTGGGTCGCGGCCTGCTGCGCGGTCTGCGAAGTCAGCGCGACGCTGGCGTTCTCGCAGCGAACCTCGAGGCGGAACGGAAAGCCCGCCACCGAGCGCTGGCCGCAATCATAACTGCGGCCGGCGGCCGCCTCGCGCGCGCGCCACTGGTCGACGATGCGGTCGACCTGGCTTGCCGAGAACAGCCAGAATGCGCTCCAGGCGAGCGCCGCCAGCACCACCACGCCGGGGAGCAACAGCACCGGCCACAGCGGGCGGCGGGGGGAAATCGTGGAATCTGCCATCGCGCCTACTTAAGGGGAGAAGCCCGAAAAGGGAATCCGCGACCGGCTGCCGCACGCCATGCCGCGAACGCGGCCGACCCGCGCGGCAAACCGCTCACGCTTCATGGCCCGATGGGGTAAGGACTGAATTTGTCATTTGCACGATAGCCCGCCTGCACGCATGTCCGCCAAAACGCTCACCGAATCCGAACTGTCCGAGGGCGACCTCTGGGTGTTCGGCTATGGCTCGCTGATGTGGAATCCCGGCTTCGACTTCGTCGAGCGGGTGCCGGCGCGGCTGATCGGCGAGCACCGGGCGCTGTGCGTGTATTCGTTCGTCCACCGCGGCACGCCGGAACAGCCCGGCTTGGTGCTCGGGCTCGACCGCGGCGGCGCCTGCCGCGGCATCGCGTTCCGCGTCGCCGACGCGCACCGGATGGCGACGGTGGCTTATTTGCGTGAGCGCGAGCAGGTCACCAGCGTGTATCGCGAGGTCAAGCGCTCGGTGTGGCTGGAGGACGACGCCTGTCGCCGGATCAGCGCGCTGACTTACGTGGTCGATCGCGGCCACGCGCAATATGCCGGCCGGCTGTCTTACGCCGAGCAGCTTCGCCACGTCCGCCAGGGTCACGGCCGCTCCGGCCCCAACCGCGATTACGTGATCGCCACCGTGAAGGCGCTGGAAACCCAGGGCTGCCGCGACGTGCCGCTGCACCAACTCGCCGAAGCGCTGCGCGACGAAGCGCCGGTACATTCTGGCCAGTGAGCCGCGGTGAGCTGACCTCACATCCTACAGTTGTGACGACAGCCTGCCAAAGGCTACATTTCGATGCATTCTTTCTTTTCTTCAGGCTTGGCAGATGGACGGATTAGCGATCGCCCGAGAACGCATTGCCCAGGAAGCGAAAGCTCAGACGGGTGTCCTGGATCTCGGAGGGCTTGGGCTTTCTGAACTTCCCGAGGAATTATTCGCGCTGAAGCATTTGCGCAGCCTCAATCTGGGTTCGACCAGTACGCAAACCCGCGATAGGCGCTTTTCTTGGCGCAAGCCCGCTGAGGCTAACCGGCTCGGAAGACAAGCCAATCGCCTCTTCGAGCTCACCTCGCTCGAAGAACTCGACCTTGAGTGGACCGACCAAGAGAGTCTTGCGGGGATCGAGCGCCTCCCCAACCTGCAGACGCTCTATTGCTCCAACGCCCAGGTGAGCGATCTCGCACCCATCGCCGCGCTCGCCAACCTGCAGACGCTCTATTGCTCCAACACCCAGGTGAGCGATCTCGCACCCATCGCAGCGCTCGCCAACCTACAGACGCTCTATTGCTCCAACACCCAGGTGAGCGATCTCGCACCCATCGCAGCGCTCGCCAACCTGCAGACGCTCGATTGCTCCAACACCCAGGTGAGCGATCTCGCACCCATCGCAGCGCTCGCCAACCTGCAGACGCTCGATTGCTCCAACACCCAGGTGAGCGATCTCGCACCCATCGCCGCGCTCGCCAACCTCCAGACGCTCTATTGCGGCGACAGCCAGGTGAACGATCTCGCACCCATCGCAGCGCTCGCCAACCTGCAGACGCTCGATTGCTCCAACACCCAGGTGAGCGATCTCGCACCCATCGCCGCGCTCGCCAACCTCCAAACGCTCGAGTGCTCCAGCACCCAGGTGAGCGATCTCGCACCCATCGCCGCGCTCGCCAGCCTGCAGACGCTCGAGTGCGGCGACACCCAGGTGAACGATCTCGCACCCATCGCAGCGCTCGCAAACCTGCAGGCGCTCTATTGCGGCGACACCCAGGTGAAAGATCTCGCACCCATCGCAGCGCTCGCAAACCTGCAGACACTTTATTGCTTCACCACTCAGGTGAGCGACCTCGCACCCATCGCCGCGCTCGCCAACCTCCAAACGCTCGATTGCTCAAACACCCAGGTGAGCGATCTCGCACCCATCGCCGCACTCGCCAACCTCCAAACGCTCGATTGCTCAAACACCCAGGTGAGCGATCTCGCACCCATCGCCGCGCTTATCAAATTGCAAATACTCGATTGCTCCAGCACCAAAGTGAGCGACTTTACACCACTCACCACGCTCGCCAACCTGTATATGCTTCGTTGCTCTCGCTCCCGGCTCAAGCATGCGCCCGAGAGCATCTGGCTCACAGCATCTCTACGCGAGCTGTATCTCCATGAAACAGTCCTTCCGGGCGTCCCATCGGAAGTACTATCTCAGCATGGCTGGGAGAATTGTCTCGCCCCCCTTCGCGCACATCTCCGCGATCTTGAAGCAGGAGAGGAGCCGATCTCCGACGTCAAACTAATGGTGCTCGGCAATGGCCGCATTGGGAAGACCCAGATTTGCCGCCGCCTACGCGGAGAACCATACGACGCTGCGATTGATTCAACACACGGCATCTTCGTCAACTCCGCCGTGTTAACCTGTGACAGCAACTCAGCGGTTCGATTGAACATCTGGGACTTCGGCGGCCAGGATATCTATCATGGCACGCATGCGCTGTTCATGCGGAGCCACTCGGCCTTTCTGCTCGTCTGGACACCCGCTTTTGAGGACACAGCCGAACGTGCACATAGTGGGCTCGTTTTTCGCAACCAGCCGCTGGTCTATTGGCTGGACTACATCCGCCAGTTCGGGGGCGACGACTCTCCTGTCATCGTTACTCAAGCGCGGTGCGACTCTTGGAAAGAGGAGAAGCTCCAGCCACCGGCTTCGGACTCGATCCTCAATCGATTTGTCTTTCCACCGCGTATTGTTCGATACAGTTCGCGGACCGATTACGGGCGCGGGAGTCTGGACGAGGCTTTGAAACAAGTTGTTTCTTACTTGAAAGAACAATCTGGGACGGCCGTGATCGGGTTGGGACGCGCGAAGGTCAAGCGACAAATCGAAGAGTTGCGGGACGAAGATGCAAAGCTCCCAATTCTAGAGCGTCAGAATCGAACGATCAGCCGCGCGGTGTTCGAAAATTTCTGCAAAGAGGCCGGAATCGATAGTCCCGACCCTTTGCTGTCTTATCTGCACAACGCCGGCACATTGTTCTACCGCAAGGGTTTATTTCACGATCATATCGTCATCGACCAAAACTGGGCATTGGAGGCAATCTACGCGGTCTTCCATCGCGAAAAATGCTTCGTCAAGATCAGGCGACTTCACGGCCGGTTCACGCAATCCGACCTCGCGGATTGGATCTGGAATGAAGCCGGCTATGGGGAGAAAGAGCAGCAGCTTTTTATCAGCATGATGGAGTCCTGCGGCATCTGCTTCGTGCACCGTGCGGCCGTTCTGGAGAAGAGAATTGAAGCAGAATACATCGCTCCAGACCTCCTGCCTGATCGAACCGAAACAGATATCGACCAGAAATGGGATGCTGGTCGGCCATCCGAGTCGGTTGAATTCCGCTACGACCTGCTGCCGACGTTTCTGACGCGCGCGATCATTTCACGCATCGGCGGTGGCGCCGGACTGGCCGCCGACTATTGGCGCGACGGGGTCTACCTCTACGAAGCAGATACCGGCAGTCGGGCGCTGGTCGCTCAACGCCGGGACGACTCCGGCTTTGGCGGCAGCATCATTATCCAGACGCAACGCGGCCGTGCCAGCGCACTGCTTGCTCGGCTAACGAAGCTGGTGGAACTGGAACAGCAGCGTCTGGGGATCTCCTCGACCACAACGGGGCAACGACCGATTCATGCGGAAGCACGCCCGGATGAGGCCACAAAACATACCACAACTATGCGCGAGGAACCGCTGAAATTCACCCAGGAGCCGACCAAGCAGCCAGAATACTTCGTGTCCTACGCCTGGGGAGACAACACAGTCGACGGCCGCAACCGAGAAACAGTCGTGGATGACCTGTGCGCAGCTGCGGAGGCGCGCGGAATTACGATACTTCGCGACAAGAAAATGCTCACGGTCGGTGACCGTATCTCAAAATTCATGACACGGCTCGGCCGCGGCAACCGGGTCTTCATTGTGTTGAGCCAGAAATACCTGCAATCTCCCTATTGCATGTATGAGCTTGCCGCAGTTTGGCGAAACAGTCGCCAGGACGACGACGAATTCCTCAAGAGGATTCGAGTGTACGCGTTGGACGACGCCAAGATTTGGACCCCAACCGACCGCGCGCAATGCGCCGTCTTTTGGCGCAAGCAGAGCAATGAGCTTGAACAAATCTTAAAGGACCACGGTCCGGACGTCCTCGGTGACCGAGACTTCGACCGTTCTCGACTGATGAAAGAATTTGCGCATCAGATCGGCGACATACTCTCAACGATCACGGACGTTCTGCAGCCACGAACGTTTGAAGAGTTAAAGCAGTATGGCTTGGCAGATCTTCCAGACGAGCAGCAATCCTTGGCGCAACACTGAGTTGCGGCCAAGGATTATCCTAGGTCCTCAAGGGTCTTGAGATCCAAAGCGGTCGAGAGCGAAATCGACCAGCGGCGTTCAAGGATTGCCGACCTGTTCGCTCTCCGGCTTCGGCGCCGGCTCGGCCTGTGGCGGCACCGCGCTGGGGACGCGGCCGAACAGCTGTGCCTGCTCTTGGCGCGCCTCGGCGACCAGGCGGTTGGTGGCGGTTTCGACCACGTCGCTGAGCTGCCTGAGGAACTCGCGGCGATCGAGGCCGGCAGGAAGCGGATCGAGGAATTCGACCACGATCGTGCCCGGGTAGCGCATGAACTGGCGCCGCGGCCAGAACAGTCCGGCGTTCAGCGCCACCGGCAGGCACGGGACGCCGCAATCGACATAGATCTGGCCGACGCCGCTCTTGTAGTTCGGCGGCGCGTCGACCGGCCGGCGGGTGCCTTCCGGAAAGATGATCAACTGCCGGCCGCGGCGCACTTCCTCGCGGGCGCGGCGCGCCATCTCGACCAGGGTCTTGACGCCGGCGGCGCGGTTGATGGCGATCATGCCGCCGCGCAGCAGGAGTTGGCCGAACACCGGGAGCCAGGTCAGCTCGCGCTTGAGGATATACAGCGGCTCATCGAAGAACTGCAGCAGCGCGAAGGTTTCCCACATCGACTGATGCTTCGGCGCGACGATCAGCGGCCCTTGCGGGATCTTCTCGAGGCCGCGGAATTCGACCTTGGTGCCGCAGATCAGGCGCATCAGCCAGATGCTGTTCTGGCCCCACATCTTGGCGACCTTCACCACCGCGCGGCCGGAAAACAGCGCCGCCACGGTCGCGGCCAACACCCAGCCCACCAGCACGACGTAGAACAGCACGTTGAAGATCAACGAACGCAGGAAGATCACGAACATCGGAACGGTCCGATCAGTTGGCGGCAGCGGTCGCCGGCTTGCGGGCGCCGGTCGGTTCGGCCTGATCGGCCGGTTCGGGCATCACCTCGATGCCGAGCTTGGACAGGCGCACCCGCAGCTCGACCGCGAGATATTTGGCGTATTCCGATAGCAAGAGCCGCAGCGTTCCGCCACTGGTCCACCACGGCTCGTCGCGCCACTTGTCGCCGATCACCGCGAACGGAATCAATTCGACGTCCGGCATGGCGTGGGACATTTCGGCGATCGCCCGCGGCATGTGGTAATTCGACGTCACCACGATCAGCGAGCGGAAGCCGCGTTCCTGCACCCAGCGCCGGGTTTCGGAGGCATTGCTGCGGGTATCGACCGCCGAGCGGTCGAGATCGACGCAGCAAGTGAACCAGTCGCGGCTTTCCGGCACCGAGCGCGAGATGTCGCGGGCACCGTTGGTGCGGTGGACGCCGGAGATCAGCAGCCGCTTACCGTAGCCGGCCGCCAGCAATTCGACCGCGTCGGACACTCGCGACGAGCCGCCGGTCAACACCACGATGCCGTCGGCATTGTGCTGCGGCTGCCGCTCAGCGCCGTGCAGCTGCGCCAGAAAGGCCACGAACCCGCCAGCCCCAACCAGGAAGCCGAGCGCCAGCACCGCCACGATGGTGGCGCGCAGCCGCCCGCCGCGTCCGGCCGGACGGCCGGGCGACGAAGACAGCTCACTGCGATCGGACGACGACGACATGGGACGTGCGATAGACCTCGTTTCACGAGCCTTGTGCACCGCTGGCGGCGGTTGCGGAAGCTGCCCGGACTCTAATGCGATTTCGGGCGAAAGGGAGTCCGCCGGATGGTCGAACGGCCTGAGCGGTGCGGCGGTAGCGCGCGGATCGATCGCCGGCTCATTCGATCGAGTTCAGCGTGCTGAACAGCGTACGGCGCGAGGCCAAGGCGGTGATGCCGGCGATCAGCACCGCCATGCCGGCCAGCGCCAAATAGCCGGTGGGGCGCAGCGAGAAGGTGCCGAGCAGCGCCGCGAACTGGTCGCCGACCGGTGTGCCGGAAAACCACGTCGCCACCGACTCCGAAAAGCCGAACACGAAGATCGCAGCGCCGCCGCCGATCAGCCCGCCCTGCAGGCCGAGCAGCAGGAAGTGGCGGAAGAACCGATTGGCGATGTAGCTGTCGCTGGCACCGACGAAGTGCAGCACTTCGACGATCGGCCGGTTGGCCGCCATCGCGCCGCGGGTGGCGAACGACACCGAGATGACGGTGGCGACGATGACGAGGCCGAGCACGCCGATGCCGGCGAACACCGTGGCGCCGGTCATCGACCGCATCCGCTCGATCCAGGCACGATGGTCGTCGACCGTCGCGCTGGGTGCGGCCTCGGTGACGCGGCGGCGCAATTCGGCCAGATCGAGCCCGCTGCCCGGGGCGGCGCGCGCCACGATCACCCGTGGCACCGGCAGCTCGTCGAGCGACAGCCCGGTGCCGAGCCACGGCTCCAGCAGCTTGGCGGATTCGTCCTTGGTGAAGATCCGCACCTCGACCACGCCGGGCTGGCTGCGCACCACCTCGGCGACGCGGTCGGCGTCGCGGTCGAGATCGCGACCGCGCAGCGAGCGCACCTGCACGGTCAGCTCGCTCGACACTTCGGACTGCCACTCCGCCGCCGAGGCGCTGATCAGCAGCACCACGCCGGTGGTCATCGAGGCCAGGAACGTCATGATCGCCACCACGGCGACCAGCGCACGGCCGGAGATCGAGGCGCGCGGCACGATCGGCGACGCATTGCGCGCCTTCGGCGGCACCTGCGGGCGTTCGTGCCCGAGGTCCACCATGACGTCGCGTTCGTCGGCTCTGCGCAACGGCCCCTGCCTATTCATAAACGTGCAGCCGGCCCTGGTGCAGCACCAGGCGGCGCGCTTCGTACTGGTCCATCAGATTGATGTCGTGGGTCGCGATCACCACCGCGGTCCCGGTCTTGTTCAATTCCACGAACAGCCGCAGCAGCCGGCGTCCCAGCGTCGGGTCGACGTTGCCGGTCGGCTCGTCGGCGAGCAACAGATGCGGCCGGCCGATCACCGCGCGGGCGATCGCGGCCCGCTGCTTCTCGCCGCCCGACAGCACCGGCGGCAGCGCGTCCATCCGGTCGCCGAGCCCGACCCATTTCAACAGGTCGATGACCTCTTTGCGATAGCTCGACTCGTCGCGCCCGGTGACCCGGAACGGCAGCGCCACGTTCTCATAGGTGGTCATGTGGTCGAGCAGGCGGAAGTCCTGCAGCACGATGCCGATACGCTGGCGCAGCGCCGCGACCTCGTCCTTGCCGAGCAGCGACACGTCGTTGCCGAACAGATTGACCAGGCCGCGGGTCGGCCGCAGCGACAGAAACAGCAGTCTGAGCAGCGAGGTCTTGCCCGCGCCGGACGGTCCGGTCAGGAACTGAAACGAGTGCGCCGGAATTGCAAAATTGAGGTCGCGGAGGATCTCCGGACCAAGCCCATAGCGCAGGCCGACATTTTCGAAGCGGACCACGTTCAGCTCCGATTTCGATCGGCGCGGGGAGAAAGGGCACGCCACGCCATCTGCCCGTGCCGCCGTTGTGAGGCGGTTATGGTTTCCGATTCGTTAACGGACGGCCGGTAAGATCGGACGAACCTTATAGCCAGCGATTCGCCATGCATATCGTCTGCCCGCATTGTACGACATCCTATGCGATCGATCCGGCCAAACTGGGAGATGCCGGCCGGACGGTGCGTTGTTCCCGGTGCAAGGAAGTCTGGCTGGCGCGGCCCGAAGACGTGCAGAGCGACGTCCGTGTCGCCGCCATGACGGTCGAAGAACAGCAGCCGGCCACCGACGACCTCGCCAATGATCCCGGATGGGGCGTGACCGAGGACGAGCAGGACACCCCGGTCGTCGAGAGCCCGCCGATTACCGCCGACCTGCCGGGGCAAGGCGACCAGGATCCATTCACGCGCGCGCTGGCCAACGAGCCTGCGCCGGGTGACGAAGAGGAGCTGCCGCCGCGGCGCAAGCGCAAGCCCTCGTTCGGCACCAAGCGCCGGCCGCGCAGCATGAAGGAGCGGCTGGCGGAATTCCGCAAGGAGCCGCTGAAAGCCGCCAAGGGACTGTTCACCGCGCCGCTGGCGATCGCGGTATTCGGTTCGGTGGCGCTCGGTCTGTTGATCTGGCGCGCCGACATCGTCCGGCTTATGCCGCAGACCGCGGCGTTCTATCGGATGATCGGCTTCGAGGTGAACCTGCGCGGGCTGGCGATCAAGGACGTGCGGATCAGCCGCGAGACGGTGGAGGCGAAGCCGGTGCTGGTGATCGAGGGCGTGATCATCGGTCAGGCCAAGAAGCCCGTCGACGTGCCGCGGCTGCGGTTCTCGGTGCGGGACGCCAAGGGCACCGAGATCTACGCGTGGAACGCGGTTCTCGAACAACAGGCGCTGCGGCCGGGCGAAATCGCCTGGTTCAGAACGCGCCTCGCCTCGCCGCCGGCCGAGGCGCGCGCGATCGACGTGCGCTTCTTCAACCGGCGCGACATTGCCGCCGGCGGGGCCTGAGGTCATGATCAGTGTGGTTGCACGCGGCCCGGCGCCGGCCGCGACGAGGGAATAACACGATGGCGCGCATCCTGATCGCCGACGACGAAGAATCGATGCGCCTGCTGGTCGCCCGCGCGATCGGCATGGACGGCCACGAGACCGTCACGGCCGAAGACGGCAGCGAAGCGCTGGAAATTCTCACCAGCCAGAACGGCAAGTTCGACCTGCTGCTGACCGACATCAAGATGCCGATCATGGACGGCATCGCGCTGGCGCTCGCCGCTGCGCGCGACTTCCCCGAGCTGACGATCCTGCTGATGACCGGCTTCGCCGATCAACGCGAACGCGCCTCCGGCCTCGACGCCATCGTGCACGACGTCGTCACCAAGCCGTTCTCAGTCGCCGACATCCGCACCGCGGTGGCGGATGCGCTGACGGCGAAGAAGAGTAGTAGTTAGCCCCCACGCGGCGGAAGATCGACGCCCGCTCCAACTCGCAGCGCGCCCCCTCTCCCGCTTGCGGGAGAGGGCTGGGGTGAGGGCGACGCGGGTAGTGAGCTTCCTATTTGGGGGCCGCCCGGCGCTCCAACTTCTGGATTCCGGGTTCGCTCGCTGCGCGAGCGCCCCGGAATGACGTGGCTGGCAAGGGAGCCGACTTAGTAATCCTTCAGCAGCCGCTCGATGTAGTCGAGCTCGATCTGCGGGCGGCCAGAGTCGCCGAGGCGGCGGCGGAGTTCTTCGAGGATGCGGCGGACGCGCTGGACGTCGATTTCGCCGGGGATCTTCACAGTGAGATCGTCGCCGAGGTCGCGGCCGCGCAGCGGCCGGCCGAGCGGATCGGTTTGATTGGCACCGCTCTGCTGGCGGCCGGGGCGGTTGCCCTGGCCATCGCCCTGACCGTCGCCGTCACCCTGCTGCATCGCTTCGGCGAGTTTCTGCGCGCCCTGGCGCAGCGCTTCCAGGGCGCGGCCTTGTGAGTCCACCGCGCCGTCGGCATTGCCGTCGCCGAGCCGGCCTTCGGCATCGCCCATCGCCGAGTCGGCCTGATCGAGACCACCCTCGCCTTGCTGGCCCTGCTGCCCTTGCTGACCCTGCTCACCCTTGTCGCCGCGCGGGCTCTGCCCGAGGCCGCGCTTGGCGAGCTCCTGCTGCAGCTTGCGCAGCCGGTCGTGAAGGTTCTGCTGATCCTGCTGCAAGTCGCCGAGGTTCTGCTCGCCGTCCTGACCGCGCATCCGGTCGCGGCGCTGATCCTGGCCCTGCTTGTAGGTCTTGTCGCGGAGCTGCTGCTGCTTGCGGATCATGTCGCCGAGCTCGTTGAGCGCCTGCTCCATATCGCCGCTGTCGCCGCCCTGGCCGGGCTGCGCCATCTGCAGGTTCTCCAGCATCTGCGCGAGCTGATCGAGCAACTGCTTGGCGGCTTCCTTGTCGCCGGATCGCGACAGCCGCTCCATCCGCTGGAGCATGTTTTCCAGATCCTGCTGCCGCATCACCTTGGTGTTGGGATCGAGCGGGCGGGCGAGCTGCTGCGGATTGTTGCGAAGCTGCTGGGCGAGCTGACGCATATAGGCGTCGAGCGCGGCGCGCAGCTTGTCGGTCAGCTGCTTGATCTCGTCGTCGGGCGCCCCGCGCTCCAGCGCGTCTTTCAGCGCGTCCTGTGCGGCACGCAGCGCCTTCTCGGCATCCGACGCATCGCCGTCTTCGATCAATACCGCCAGCGACCACAGATTGCTCACCACCTCGCGCAGCGCGTCGTCGGTGCGGGCGCGTTCGAGCTGATCCGCAATGGTGTAGAGCCCGAGATACTGGCCGGCATCCGGCGTGAACACTTCCGGCGCGATCAGCAGCGCATCGAGTGCGGCGTACACTTGGCTATTGGCATTGGCATCGAGCGCCAGGATACGGCGCTGCTCGATCAGCGCGCGCGCCAGCGGCTTGGTGAACAGCCGCTCCGGCAGCCGCATCGTGAATGGCTCGCTGTGGCCCTGATTGCCGGCCTCATCCTTGGCGGTGAGGGTCAGCGTGACTTCGGCGCCCGCATAGGGATCTTCGCTGAAGTCCTTGACGGTCTGACCGACGCCGGCGCGGGTGCGGGCATTCGGCAGCACCAGCTTGAACTGCGGCGCTTCGAACAGCGGCCGCGGTGCATCCGCGGGCTTCGTGCCCGGGGCCTTGGCCGGGGCAGCAGCGGCGAACTGCGCCTCGGCCTCGGTCACCCCGTAATCGTCTTCGAGCTTGTAGGACAGCTGCAGCGAACCGCGCGCCTGGCGCTGCGGCTCCTTGGCGAGCGCGATCGCCGGCGGCTTGTCCGGGGTGGCGGTGAAGCTCCACGGCGCTTCGCTCGACGGCGCCCGGACCCGCGCGGTGCCGTCGCCGGTGATGCGGAAATGCCGTTCGCTGGTGCCCTTGGGGGCTTCGCTGTCCGGCTTGACCTCGACCAGGCCGCCGCCGACCGCGATGTCGAGATCGCCGCCGCTGGAGCGCACCAGCAGAGTCGAGCCGACCGGCACCGGCAGCGGGCCGCTGCCCGGGGTGCCGAGGTCCTTGTTGGAGGCGGCGGTGAGAATGATCGGCGGCTTGTTGGTATAGACCGGCGGCGTCACCCAGGCATCGACCCGGACGGTCGAGGGCGCCATCGCGCCCTTCCAGTCGAATGCCGCCATCACCCGCGGGGTTCGCTCCTCGCCGGCGGCGAAGAAGGTCGCGACCAGCAGGATCACCACCAGGGCGCGGAGCCCCCAAGGATCGTGGATCGGCAGCCGCGGCGACGGCAGGCCGGGCTTGAGGCCGCGGATCGTCGCCAGGGTGCGGTCGCGCTGGGCCTGCCACAGCGCGCGGGCCACCGGATCGCCGGACGCCAACGTGTCGCCGAGCGCCGTCGCCGGGCGATGCTTCAGGCCGGTATTGCGATCGAGCCGCGCCAGCGCCTCGTCGCGGCTCGGCCAACGGAACCTGATGGCCGGGATCAGCGCGCCGAGCGCCAGGGCAGCGAGCAGCACCAAGCCGGCGATGCGAGCCGAGAACGGCAACACCAGCCACAGCCCGGCCCAGGACAGCGCCAGGAACAGGCCGACGACGCTCATCAGCCGCGCCAGATGCGGCCACGTGCGCTCCCAGGCAATCGCCAGCGTGGCGCGCCCGATCGCCTTGTCCAGGTGCAGCCGCGCGACCGCCTCTTCATCGTGCGGGGCCTGCGACGGATCGGGAATGCTGCCGCTCAACCATCTCTCCGGGTTGCTGCTCACACGAGCGTAGCACAACGGCGGCAATGAGGCACCGCCTTGCGCCACCACTGCGCGCATCACACCGCGACACGAACGCGTGACGGCACAGCCGGTGCCCCGTAGTGTTCCGGCGAACTTCCCACCAGAGGACGCGCAATGGACAAGACGACGCACGACAAGGGGCTGGAGATCCGCAAGGCGGTGCTGGGCGAGGCCTATGTCGAGAACGCGCTGAAGAACGCCGACGACTTCAACAAGCCGTTCCAGGAACTCGTCACCGAGTATTGCTGGGGCGCGATCTGGGGACGCGACGGGCTGCCGAAGAAGACCCGCAGCATGCTCAACCTGGCGATGATCGCGATCCTCAACCGGCCGCACGAGCTGCGCGCGCACATCAAGGGCGCGCTGACCAACGGCGTCACCAAGGACGAGATCCGCGAGATCTTTATGCAGGTGGCCTGCTACGCCGGCATCCCGGCCGGCGTCGACAGTTTCCGGATCGCCCGCGAAGTGTTCGCAGAGATCGACAAGGGCTGAGGCGATAAATTGGTACCAGCCAACCGGCGCGGCGGCTCCGACCGCCGCGTTAAGGTTGAGCGGTTAGGTTAAAAAACACTTCAAATTGCTCGGAATTGCCGGATCGCTACGGTCGGCCGTCGCGCGCGTGGCAGTGAAGCCGCATGTTCACCGCTGCGGATTTTAAGCGCGATCGGGACCGCCAGTTATTTTTGTACGCCGCGTCTGGCGGTCCCACCCCTTACTTCTAGGAGAGAGACCGGCTCACAGCCAGGGCGCCGCTTTGTCCATCGCGATCAGTTGCTCGACCTCGATGCGCGGACGCACCACTGCGACCTGATCGTCCTTCACCAGAACTTCCGGCACCAGCGGACGGGTGTTGTAAGTACACGCCTGGACGGCGCCATACGCACCCGACGTCATGATCGCGACCAGATCGCCGGCCTTCAGCTCGGGCAGCTTGCGGTCGAGCGCGAGGTAATCGCCGGTCTCGCACACCGGGCCGACGACATCGGCCACCATCATCTTGCCGCCGGGCGCAGGCTCCGCCACCGGCAGGATCTCGTGATACGCCTCGTACAGCGTCGGGCGGATCAGGTCGTTCATCGCCGCGTCGATGATCACGAAGGTCTTGCCGTCGCCGTGCTTCACGTAGATCACCTTGGCGACCAGGATGCCGGCATTGCCGACGATCATCCGCCCCGGTTCGAACAGCAGCGTGCAGCCGAGATTGTGGGTGACGCGCTTGACCATCTCCGCATAGGCGAACGGCTCCGGCGGCGCGTCGCGATCCTCGTAGTACGGGATGCCGAGGCCGCCGCCGAAATCGACGTGGCTGACGGTGTGACCGTCGCCGCGCAGCACGTGGATGAATTCGGCGACGATGCGGAACGCCGCTTCCATCGGCGCCAGGTCGATGATCTGGCTGCCGATATGGACGTCGACGCCGGTGACCTGGATGCCCGGCAGCTTGGCGGCGCGGGCATAGACCTCGCGGGCGTGGCGGATCGGAATCCCGAACTTGTTCTCGGACTTGCCGGTCGAGATCTTAGCGTGGGTGCCGGAATCGACGTCGGGATTGACCCGCAGCGATATCCGCGCGGTCCGGCCGGTCTCGACCGCGAGCCGCGACAGCAGTTCGAGCTCGGGCTCGGATTCGACGTTGAGGCACTTGATGTCGTGGGCGAGCGCGGCGCGCAGTTCGGCTTCGGTCTTGCCGACGCCCGAGAACACGATCTTGCCAGGCGGAATCCCGGCCGCCAGCGCGCGCTGCAGTTCGCCGCCCGACACCACGTCGGCGCCGGCGCCGAGCTTGGCCAGGGTGCGCAGCACCGACTGGTTGGAATTGGCCTTCATGGCGTAGCACACCAGCGCATCGGTGCCGGCGAAGGCCTCGGTGAACACCCGGTAGTGCCGCTCCAGCGTGGCCGTGGAGTAGCAGTAGAACGGCGTACCGACGTCCTGCGCGATCGAGGCAAGGCTGACGCCTTCGGCGTGCAGCACGCCGTCGCGATAGTCGAAATGACGCATATTGGCGCTTAGTCCAGCAGCGGATCGAGAATGATGCTTCGCTTCCGCCCCTTGGCGGCGGAGGGCGGGGCGTTGGTGCCGTAGGACGAGTCGAACACGTCGCCCTTGGCCTCCGGTTTGGTCGCCGGCGCAGCCGACGGCGTGTCGGCAGCACCCGGCGGCAGATCGAGGCCAGCTTTACGGCCGCAGCCCGACAGCGCCAGCGTTGCCGCCACAATCACCAGAAGCGCCCATCGCGATGGGTTGGTCACGCGATTCACGTCGAATATCCCCAATTGGCGCGGCACCATACCGAGATTGCGCCGCGCTGGCGAGCCCCCGAAACCGCCGGACGGCAGCCCGCCCTCAGCGCGTTTTGTTGTCCTTGGCGAGCCGCTTGAGCCAGGCCTTGGCCTGGCTGCGAACGTTCTTCGGCGCGGTGCCGCCGTACGAGGTGCGGCTCTTCACCGAGGATTCGACGCTGAGCACCGCCAGCACGTCCTTGGCGATGCGTTCCTCGACCGATTGCATCTCGGCGAGCGGCAATTCGTGCAGCGCCACGCCCTTCTTGGCGGCGAGCCCGACGATCCGGCCGGTGACGTGATGCGCCTCGCGGAACGGCATCTTCAACGTCCGCACCAGCCAGTCGGCCAGGTCGGTTGCGGTGGCGTAGCCCTCGCCCGCCGCCGCCTTCATCCGCTCCGGCTCGGGCTCGAGGTCGCGGACCATGCCGGTGATCGCGCGGATCGCCAGCGACAGCGCCGCGAAGCCTTCCATCGCGCCCTGTTTGTCTTCCTGCATGTCCTTTTGATAGGCGAGCGGCAGGCCCTTCATCACGATCAACAGGCCGTTCAGCGCACCGATCACCCGGCCGGTCTTGGCGCGGACCAGCTCGGCCGCGTCCGGATTGCGCTTCTGCGGCATGATCGACGAGCCGGTGGTGAACTTGTCCGACAGCCGGATCAGGCCGACCAACGGTGAGGTCCAGATCACGATCTCTTCGGCGAAGCGCGACAGATGCACGGCGCAGATCGACGCCGCCGACAGCGTCTCCAGCACGAAGTCGCGGTCCGACACCGCATCGAGCGAATTCGCCATCGGCCGGTCGAAGCCGAGCTTGGCGGCGGTGGCGTGGCGGTCGATCGGGAACGAGGTGCCGGCCAGCGCCGCGGCGCCGAGCGGGCTTTCATTCAGCCGCTTGCGGGCATCCTGGAACCGGCCGCGATCGCGCGCCACCATCTCGACATAGGCCATCAGATGATGGCCGAAGGTCACCGGCTGCGCGGTCTGCAGATGGGTGAAGCCGGGCATCACGGTCTCGGCCTGCTCGAGCGCGCGTTCGGCGAGCGCCAGCTGCAACGCCGCCAGCGCCGCGTCGGTCTCGTCCAGCACGTCACGGACGTACAGCCGGAAGTCGGTCGCGACCTGATCGTTGCGCGAGCGCGCGGTGTGCAGGCGCCCGGCGGCGGGGCCGATCAGTTCGGCCAGCCGGCTCTCGACATTCATATGGATGTCTTCGAGCGCACGCTTGAACGTGAATTTGCCGGCGGTGATCTCTGACAGAATCGTGTCTAGACCCTTGCCGATATTTTTCGCATCGTTCGCGGTGATGATGCCCTGCGCGGCCAGCATGGCTGCATGCGCCTTGGACGCCGTGATGTCCTGGGCGTAGAGATGGCGATCGACGTCGATCGAGACGTTGATCTCTTCCATGATCGCGTCGGGGCGATCGGTGAATCGGCCGCCCCACATCTTGTTGCTCATCTGTCGCCGCTCACGATCATGCTCGCGTCCCAATCACATCTCATCATCGGCTGCCGCCCGCGAACCTGCGCGGCTTGCCGTCTTCTGATTGTTCGATGACCGAATCCCAGCCGAATCCCGTCCCGCCGCGCCGTGCCGGCCGCCTGACCATCCTGTTGGCCACGATGGCCGTGCTCGTCGTCGCGGGCGCCGCCGGGATATACGGGATTGGCGGGCTGCAGCGCAATGCAGGTGGCGATCCCGTGTGCCGGCCGGCGGTGGCGCTGGCGCAGCAGCTCAAGCCGCTGGTGCGCGGCGAGGTCGCAGCGCTCACGCCAGCAGCGGCGCCGCTGCGGCTGCCGGACCTGACGTTCACCGACGATGCCGGCCAGGCCAAGAAGCTGTCGGACTTCCGCGGCCGCACCGTGCTGGTCAACCTGTGGGCGACCTGGTGCGTGCCGTGCCGCAAGGAGATGCCGGCGCTCGACAACCTGCAGGCCAAGCTCGGCAGCTCGGATTTCGAAGTGGTGGCGATCAACATCGACACCCGCGATCCCGCAAAGCCGAAGAAATTTCTCGACGACGAGAAGCTGACCCACCTGTCGGTGTTCACCGACGCCTCCGCCAAGGTGTTTCAGGATCTGAAAGCGGTCGGCCGTGCGCTCGGGATGCCGACCTCGGTGCTGATCGACCGCGAGGGCTGCGAGGTCGCCACCATCAATGGCCCGGCCGAGTGGGACAGCAACGACGCCACCACGCTGATCAAGGCCGCCCTGAAGCCGGCGACGGCGGGCAGCAAGTAACTGACAGCCACCAGCGGTCATTCCGGGGCGGAAGCAGCGAAGCTGCGCCCGAACCCGGAACCAGAGGTTGTTGCAAAAAGAGATTCCGGATTCGCGCCTGACGGCGCCCCGGAATGACTGCTCAATGGCAATGACTGCTTAAAGAGCTCGGATTAGGCGCTGATATTCAGGTTGCCGCCGACGCCGGGGCCGACATTGGCGAGCGAGGGCGAGCCGCCCTGCCCGATGCCGAGCAGCGTCTGCACTGTCTCGCGCTCGGTGCGAGCGGCCGACGCTTGAATCGTCGTCGAGATCTGCATCTGCGTGCTGCTGGCCTGCATGGCGAGCGCCGCGCTGATCATGCTCATGTCCATCGCCGCAGTCTGGCAGCAAACCGTTAACAATCCGAAGCGAGGCGGCGCGCATTCGATGAAATTGCATCGAGCGCGCCGCGGCTTGGACGGCCACGGTCAGGCCGTGGGGCCGGCCCCCTCGCTCAGGTGCACCGCGAAGCCTTCGGCACCGGGTACACCCAGCTCCGGCCGCAGCTCCATGGTCGGGATCAGATAGTCGCCGCCATTCTGGCGCCGGTACGGAATCGGCGGCGTCTCGGCCAGCGTGCGCATCCGCTCCCGCAGCCGTTCGGCCGCGGCTTCGAACCCGGCCGAATCGAGCCGGCCGGCCTGATACAGCACGTAGGGCGGCAGCACCTCGCAGCCGGGATAGAACAGAATGCCGTGATGGATCGGAAACAGCAGGTCGTCGATCGGCCCGTTGATGCCGCGCGGGCCGTAATGCTGCTCCCAGCCGCCGGTGGTGACGATCAGCATCGCGCGCTTGCCGGCCAAAACGCCCTCGCCGTAGCGATTGCCCCAGCGCTTGTCGCTGTGCTCGCCGACCCCATAGGCGAAGCCGCAGGCGAACACCCGCTCGACCCAGCCTTTCAGGATTGCCGGCATGGTGAACCACCACAGCGGAAACTGCAGGATCACGGCGTCGGCCCATAGCAGCTTATCGATCTCGTCGCGGACGTCCTGGGTCAGCTCTCCGGCGCCGAACGCCGCCTTCGACGCCACGGTCGGCAGCAGCCGCTCGCCGGGCGCCAGTGTTGGGAAATCTTCTCGGTCGACCGCCGGCTTCCAGCCTTGGGCATAGAGATCGGAGACCTGCACCTCGTGGCCGAGGCGTTGCAGCTCCGCGACCGCGACGTCGCGCAGCGCGCCGTTCAACGAGCGCGGTTCGGGGTGGGCGAATACCAGAAGGACTTTCACGGCCAGGCTCCCTGCAGTGATGATCAGACCCTGCAGGTACCCCCGCGGCGACTATTCCAGTAGCCGCGGAGTATCGATATGATTATTCCGAAAAATGGATAGATCAGCTGTCACGATCGAGCGCATCCGCACCTTCGTTCGCATTGCCGAACGGGGCAGCCTGTCGGCGGTCGCGCGCGACCTCAATGTCGGCCAATCTACCGTCACCCGACAGCTGCAGGAGCTCGAGGCCGCGGTCGGTGCACCGCTGTTGAGCCGCACCACCCGCCGGGTGACGCTGACCGAGGAAGGCAGCCGCTATTACGCGCGCTGCATTCAGATCCTGCGTTTGCTCGATCAGGCCAGCGACGAAGCGCTTGGCGCGTCGGGGGCGCCCGCCGGCAGCATCCGGATCTCCTGCACGGCCTCGTTCGGCGTGCTGCATGCCAGCCGGCTGATCTTCGCGTTCCAAGATCGCTATCCGGAGATCGGGATCGACTTCGGCCTCACCGATCATCGGGTCGATCTGGTGCGCGAAGGCGTTGACCTGGCGATCCGGCTGGCTCCGCTCGCCGACAGCTCACTGAAGCTGCGCACGCTCGGCCACAGCCATCGCCTGCTGGTCGCCTCGCCGGACTATCTGGACGCGCATGGCAGGCCGACATCGCCGCAGGACCTGTCGCGCCATCAAGGGGTGCGGATGGTAAACGTCGCGGGCAGCGACATGCTGATCTTGCAGGGACCGGATCAGGAGACACACCGGGTGCCGTTCGGCGGCCGGCTCAGGGTCGACCATGGGCTCGCGGCGCGGGAAGCGCTGATCGCAGGGCGCGGCATTGCGGCGTCACACCGCTGGCTGGTCGACGACCTGCTGGCCGCCGGTCGCCTTGAAGTCATCCTGCCGGAGTATCGGCTGCCGCCGGTGCCGCTCAATCTGTTGATCGTGCCGGAGCGCGCCGGCATCGCCCGCGTGCGGCTGCTGATCGACTTCCTGGCCGAGCAGATCCGGAGCGTGCCGGGGATCGAATGAGCGATTCCCCTGATAGTTCGCCATGCCCGGGCGTGTCCCGGGCTTTCACGCCTTGCTGACGGAAACGCGGGAAAAGGCGTGGATGGCCGGGACGAGCCCGGCCATGACGGAAGTAACTACGGTGCCGCTATCGCAACGCTCAGCGGGTCGGGACCGGCTTGTCACCGCGGTAATCGTAGAAACCGCGCTGGGTCTTGCGGCCGAGCCAGCCGGCTTCGACGTACTTCACCAGCAGCGGGCACGGCCGATACTTGGAGTCGGCGAGGCCCTCGTGCAGCACCTGCATGATCGACAGACAGGTGTCGAGGCCGATGAAGTCGGCCAGCTCCAGCGGGCCCATCGGATGATGCGCGCCGAGCTTCATCGCCATGTCGATGGCTTCGACGTTGCCGACGCCTTCGTACAGCGTGTAGATCGCCTCGTTGATCATCGGCAGCAGGATGCGGTTGACGATGAACGCCGGGAAATCCTCGGACACCGCGATCTGCTTGCCGAGCTTGGTGACGAACGCCTTCGCGGTCTCGAAGGTGGCGTCGTCGGTGGCGATGCCGCGGATCAGCTCGACCAGCTCCATCACCGGCACCGGATTCATGAAGTGAATGCCGATGAAGCGCTCCGGCCGATCGGTCGAGGCGGCCAGACGGGTGATCGAGATCGACGAGGTATTGGAAGCGACGATCGCCTCCGGCTTCAGCACCGCGCACAGCTCGTTGAAGATCTTGCGCTTGGTCTCTTCCTTCTCGACCGCGGTCTCGATCACGAGGTCGCAGTCGGACAGCCCGTCCAGCTTCTCCGTCGCGGTGATCCGCGCCAGGGCCTGCTTGCGGGCGTCTTCGGTGATGAGCTTCTTGGCGATCTGACGCGACAGGTTGCCGTTGATGGTGGCCATCGCCGATTTCAGCCGGTCGGCGGAGACATCGTTCAGGATCACGTCGAACCCGCCGAGAGCGGCCACGTGGGCGATCCCGTTGCCCATCTGCCCCGCGCCGATTACGCCGACTTTTTTGATTGCTGCCGCCATCTCTCATCTCGTTCGGAGCACAGCCGCGTCGCGCGGCCGGTGCATCTTCGCACATTCCCGCGCCGCTGTCCGTGGTTCGGCGCCCGGACAGTTAGCCGGTGAACGCTTAAAGCTTCTGCAACGAACCCGGCCCGAGGGCCGGGTTCGTCCGCCGCGAAGGCGTTTACTTGCCGAGCTTGCCGAGCTCTTCGGTCAGCTCCGGAACCGCCTGGTAGAGGTCGGCGACCAGGCCGTAGTCGGCAACCTGGAAGATCGGCGCGTCTTCGTCCTTGTTGATCGCGACGATCACCTTGGAGTCCTTCATGCCGGCGAGATGCTGGATCGCGCCCGAGATGCCGACCGCGATGTACAGCTCCGGCGCCACAACCTTGCCGGTCTGACCGACCTGCCAGTCGTTCGGCGCGTAGCCGGCATCGACCGCGGCGCGCGAGGCGCCGACGCCGGCGCCGAGCTTGTCGGCAAGCGGCTCGATGTACTTGGTGAAGTTCTCGCGGCTCTGCATCGCGCGGCCACCCGACACGATGATCTTGGCCGACGACAGTTCCGGACGATCGCTCTTGGCGACTTCCTCGCCGACGAAGCTCGACAGGCCCGGATCGGCCGCCGCCGCGACGGTCTCGATCGCCGCGCTGCCACCCTCGCCCGTCGCCTGGAAGGTCGAGGTGCGGACGGTGATGACCTTCTTGGCGTCCTTCGACTTCACGGTCTGGATCGCGTTGCCGGCGTAGATCGGACGCTCGAAGGTGTCGGGCGCGACCACCTTGATGATCTCCGACACCTGCATCACGTCGAGCAGAGCGGCGACGCGCGGCATCACGTTCTTGAACCGCGAGGTCGCCGGGGCGACGATCGCGTCGTAGCTGCCGGCGAGCGAGACGATCAGCGCGGCCAGCGGCTCGGCGAGATCGTGCTCATAGGCGGGCGCTTCGGCGAGCAGCACCTTGGCGGCGCCCTGCAGCTTGGCAGCCGCATCGGCCACGGCCTTGCAGCCCTGGCCGGCAACGAGGATGTGGACCTCGCCGCCGAGCGCGGCCGCGGCGGTCATCGCCTTGTTGGTGGCGTCCTTGAGGTGTGCGTTGTCGTGTTCGGCAATCAGCAGCGTGGCCATCAGAGTACACCCGCTTCGTTCTTGAGCTTCGAAACCAGTTCGGCGACGTCCTTGACCTTGACGCCGGCCTTGCGGCCACCCGGCTCGACGGTCTTCAGAACTTCCAGGCGCGGCGAAACGTCGACGCCGTAGTCGGCCGCGGTCTTCTCCGCGATCGGCTTCTTCTTGGCCTTCATGATGTTCGGCAGCGAGGCGTAGCGCGGCTCGTTCAGCCGCAGATCGGTGGTGACGATCGCCGGGCCCTTGAGCTTGACGGTCTGCGAGCCACCGTCGACTTCACGCGCGACGGTGAAGTCGGAGCCGTCGACGTCGAGCTTGGAGGCGAAGGTCGCCTGCGCCCAGCCGAGCAGCGCGGCCAGCATCTGGCCGGTCTGGTTGCTGTCGTCGTCGATCGCCTGCTTGCCGAGAATGATCAGTCCCGGCTTCTCTTCGTCGGCAACGCCCTTGAGGATCTTGGCGACCGCCAGAGGTTCGACGACGCCGTCGGCCTTGACCAGGATGCCGCGGTCCGCGCCCATGGCGAGGCCGGTGCGAAGGGTTTCCGACGCCTGCGCCGGTCCGATCGAGACCACGACGACTTCGGTCGCCTTGCCGGCCTCTTTGAGGCGCAGCGCTTCTTCGACGGCGATCTCGTCGAACGGATTCATCGACATCTTGACGTTGGCGAGTTCAACGCCCGACCCGTCGCTCTTGACGCGGATCTTGACGTTGTAGTCGACCACGCGCTTGACCGGCACCAGAACCTTCATCGATCCTCTTTCGTGTTGCGGTGGGTAATTGTTTGTTGTGGCGGCGGAACCTAAAGCCCCTCCTAACCGCGGTCAACGCGGCAAAGCCAAAAACCGCCTTGTTCCCTAGCGGTTCTGGCCCGGCACCCAGAGCACGTCGCGGGCGCCGCCGTCGTTCACCGTGCGGGCGGCGACAAACAGGAAGTCGGACAACCGGTTGACGTACTGGACGGCCGCCGGGGTGATTTTCTCGTTCGGCCGGGCCGAGAGTTCCACCATGGCCCGTTCCGCACGGCGGCATATTGTCCGCGCCACATGCAGGTAAGCGGCTGCCGGCTTGCCGCCGGGCAGCACGAACGATGTGAGCGGCGCCAGGCCTTCGTTGAGCTGATCGATATCGCGCTCCAGGCGCTCGACCTGGCTCGACAACACCCGCAGCCGTTCGGCCTTACCTTCGCGTTCCGGAACCGCCAAGTCGGCGCCGAGATCGAACAGATCGTTCTGAATACGCCCGATCATGGCGTCGAGTTCCGGCAGCTCCGACAAATGCAGCCGCACCACGCCGAGCGCCGCATTGGTCTCATCCACCATGCCGTATGCCGCGATCCGCGGATCGGACTTCGGCCGCCGTTCACCGGAGCCGAGGGCGGTGGTGCCGTCGTCACCGGTGCGGGTGTAGATTCGATTGAGAACGACCATCTCGCGGGGATCCTGCTGCGGGAAATCAAGTGAGCCGGGAGTTGGTGGGCAGCTAACGGCCCATCACCCAGATCGCAAGCATGGTGATGACGATGGCGACGAATTGCAGCAAGACCCGCCAGCGCATGAGGGTCTGCGATCGGTTCGGCGAACCGCCCCGCATCATGTTGATCAGACCGAGCATGAGCACCAAGGCCACGGCGCAGAGCGCGACCGGCAGGGCGATTGAACTCAGGAAGGATGCCATCTAGGTTTCATAACACCGCTACTGATCCCGCGCTATCCCTGCCGCATGGTCCGGCGCAACGATCGCGGGTGGAGGCGGTTAGTATCGAATGCTAAGGTTCTGCCATCCTGCCGGCCGCAACTCGTGACAAGGTGACCCGTGAGGCAGATCCGCTACGCCTATGCGGTCGCAGTCGATGCGCTCTATACGTTCCTGGCCGACGACGGATGGGCGATCGCCAGCCACATCGCGCTGTCGACCCTGATGGCGCTGTTTCCCTTCCTGATCGTGCTCACCTCGCTGGCCGGCTTCGTCGGCTCGCGCGAACTCGCCGACCGCGCCGCCGAGCTGCTGCTCGACGTCTGGCCTGCGCAGGTCGCCAGCACGCTGTCGGGCGAGATCCACGACGTGCTGACCACCACCCGCGGCGGGGTGCTGACCATCGGCCTGCTGCTGGCGCTGTACTTCGCCTCCAACGGCGTCGAGAGCCTGCGGGTCGGGCTCAACCGCGCCTACGCAGTGATCGAGCCGCGGCCGTGGTATCTGCTGCGGCTGGAGTCGATCGGCTACACCCTGGTGGCGGCTTTTACCGCGCTGGCGATGGGGTTTCTGATCGTGCTCGGCCCGCTGATCCTCGCCACCGCCCGGCACTACGTGCCGCTGCTGGTGCACAATAACGAGCCGCTGCTGACGATCGGCCGCTATGGCATTGCGATCACGGCGCTGACTGTGGCGCTGTTCCTGCTGCACGCCTATCTGCCGGCAGGACGACGGTCGTTCCGGCAGATCCTGCCCGGCATCGTCTTCACCATCGCGGCGTCGCTGATCTCGGGCATCACCTTCGGCATGTATCTGGCGCGGTTCGCCAACAACTACGTGTCGATGTATGCGGGGCTAGCGTCGGTGATCATCGCGCTGGTGTTTTTGTATTTCATCGCCGCGATTTTCGTTTACGGCGGCGAACTCAATGCCGCGATCATCAAGTCGCGGCTGCCCGAGGGGATGACGCTGCAAGAAGCGCAGTTGCGAGCGCCCGGGGCGAAGCCGGCTTGAGCAGGAACGCATCGGCGCCGGCCTGACGGGCCGCCGCTTCGTCCTGGTCGCGTCCCGACACGCCGATGATCGGCACCGCGCGCAGCGGCGGCGGCAGCGCCCGGATCAGCCGGATCGCCTCGACGCCGCTGATGCCCGGCAGCACCATATCCATCAGCACCGCGTCGAACTCGGCCTTCGCCAGCCGCTCCGGAACCGCCTCGCCGCTGCCGACGAATTCGCAGCAATGACCGAGCTCGGTGAGGATGGCGTTCAGCACCACACGCCCGAACGGATTGTCCTCAACGCTGAGGATGCGCAGCCGCCCGCCGCCGGTGGCGCGGATCGCGCCGTCCGGCGTCGCCATCTGCGGCGGCTTGGCCCGCTCCAGCGTCACCGTCAGGGTGAAGACCGTGCCGCCGCGCGGCCGCTGCGCCACCGTGACGTCGCCGCCGAGGGCCCGGGCAATTTGCCGCACCGACGACAGACCGAGGCCGGCGCCACCGAACCGTGACGCGATGCTGACATTGGCCTGCGAGAACGGCCGAAACAGCCGCTTGATCTCGGTGAGCGACAGCCCGATGCCGCTGTCGGACACCGCGAACGACACCTGCGCCTTGCCGCGGCCGGCGGCTGCGGCGGTGACCTTCAGCGCCACGTCGCCCTGCTCGGTGAATTTCACCGCGTTGTCGATCAGGTTTTCCAGCGCGGCGCGCAGCCGGACCGCGTCGCCGATCGCAAAGCCGGGCAGCCGCTGCGAAATCGTCACCGTGGCGCGCAGCCCCTTGGCGGCGGCGCGGCCCGACAGCGAGTCGCCGGCATGGCGGGCGAGCGCCCGCAGATCGAAGAACTCCGACCGCAGCCCGAGCCCGGTGGTGCCGAGCCTGGCGGCGTCGACGAACAGCGTGGCGAGGCCGGACAGATGCTCGGCGCCGGCCTTGATGGTGTCGACCCAGCGCCGCTCGCGCTCGTTGAGATCGGAGGTCGCCAGCAACTCGCTGACTGCCAGAATACCGGTGAGCGGGGTGCGGACCTCGTGCGCGAAGGTCGCCAGCACGGTCTCGATCATGCCGGACGAGGCGGGCTTCTTGCGACGGACGCGTTTCGGCGGCGTCCGCTTGACCTGCGTCCGCCCGCTGCGCAACGCGCGCGATTTCACCGCCATGAGTCCCCCGAGCCGTCCCGGCTACAATGCCACGCTCGCCGCGGTGGAGTCACGCCGCGCGTAGGCGCCGGGATCGATGCAGGCGGCATCAGGCGGCGTTCAGATGGGCGCCGCAAGCCCGACCAAGGTTCGGATCTCGGCGGGCGTGACGCCGGCAGCGCGCAGCTCGCGCAGGCCGGTCGAGCCGGTGGATTTCGACAGCTTGCGGCCCTCGGCATCGCGCAGCAGCGCATGGTGCCGATACACCGGTGCCGGCAGGCCGAGCAGATGCTGCAGCAGCCGGTGCACCGAGGTCGACCAGAACAAATCGGCGCCGCGCACCACCTCGGTGATGCCTTGCAGCGCGTCGTCGATCACCACCGACAGGTGATAGCTGGTCGGCGTTTCCTTGCGCGCGATGATGACGTCGCCCCACGCCTCCGGCCGCGCCGCGATGGTGCCGGTTTCGCCGTCCGGTCCTTTGCCGAGTTCCTGCCAGCTCAGTTCGCCGGTCAACGCGATCGCGGCCGCCATATCGAGCCGCAGCGCGTACGGCACACCGGCGGCGATCAGCTCGTCGCGCTGCGCTGGCGAAAGCTGCTTGCCGACTCCCGGATACAGCGGCGCGCCGTCAGGATCGCGCGGCCATGGCGCGGCCGCTTCCTGATCGGCGACCAGCCGGGCGATCTCGGCGCGGGTTTCGAACGCCGGATAGATCAGCCCCAGGGACGCGAGTTGCGTCACCGCGTCGCGGTACAGGTCGAGATGATCAGATTGCCGCCGCACCTCGCCGTCCCAGCCGATGCCGAGCCAGGACAGGTCCTGATAGATCGCCTGTTCGAACTCCGGCCGGCATCGGGTGCGGTCGATGTCCTCGATCCGCAGCAGCAGCTTGCCACCGCTCGCCCGCGCCAGATCGGCATTCAGCAGCGCCGAAAAAGCGTGGCCGAGATGCAGGTAGCCGTTCGGGCTCGGGGCAAATCGGAAAACGGGTGGCGGCATTGAACCCCTGACGTCATTGCCGGACTTGATCCGGCAATCCATCGGATGACACTCTTTTACGATAGCGGATGGATGCGCGGGTCAAGCCCGCGCATGACGCCGGAAAGCCGAACCACCTGATGACCATCCATCTCGACAGCCAGGCCGACCTCGAGGACGCCATCACCACGCTGGTGAAGCGGGACCCGCGGCTCAAGCCCGTGCTTCAGGTCGCCGGCATGCCGGCGCTGCGCCGGCGCGAGCCGGGCTTTGCCGGCCTCGCCGCGATCGTCTGCGGCCAGCAGCTCTCGACCGCGTCGGCCGCAGCGATCTGGGGCCGGGTCTCGGCGGCGTTCGATCCGTTCGAGCATGGCGCGATCAAGCGGGCGCGGGCCGACCGGCTGGCCCGGCTCGGTCTTTCAACCGCGAAGATCAAGACGCTGAAGGCGCTGGCCAAGGAGCTCGCCGCCGAACGGCTCAACCTCGATGTGCTGGCCGAAGAAGACGCCGACGCCGCCCACGCCACGCTGACGGCGCTGCACGGCATCGGGCCGTGGACCGCCGACATCTATCTGTTGTTCTGCCTCGGCCACGGCGACGCCTGGCCGGCCGGCGATCTTGCGGTGCAGGAGGCGATGCGGATCGGCCTCGGCCTGAAAGCGCGCCCGACCGTTAAACAGATGGCGCCGCTCGCCGAACCCTGGCGCCCGCTGCGCGGCGCCGCCGCGCATCTGTGGTGGGCCTATTACCACGCGGTGAAGCGGCGCGAGGGCGTGATCGGCGACGACAAGGCGGCGAAGGTGGTGACGAAGAAAGCCCCGGCAAAGACGCCTCGCGCTCGGAAGTCCCCGTTACGCTGAAAGCGTTCCGTCATTGCGAGGCGCGAAGCGACGAAGCAATCCAGCGGGTAGGTGCACGGAGCCCCTGGATTGCTTCGCCTTCGGCTCGCAATGACGTTGAGAGTCTTCCGGTCAGGAGCGGACTTTTGGCGTGCCTCCCAGGATCACGAGTCGTGCTCGTGATGATGGTCGTGATCCTCTGCCGGCGGCTCCGCCGGGATCGTCACCAGCCGGCCGTAGCGGACGCCGCGTTCGGCGAAGATGTGGTCGGCGAAATGCTGCAGCTCGCTGGCGTTGCCGTCGAGGATCGTCACTTCCAGGCACTGATCATGATCGAGATGCACGTGCATCGTGGCGCGTGACAGATCGTGGTGATGGTGGAAGCTCTGCGTCAGCTTGCGTGGCAGGTCGCGCTTGGAGTGATCGTAGGTATAGACCATCGCGCCGACGCAATGCCCGCCGGTGGTCTCCGCCGCGGTCTGCTGGATGCCGATCCGCGCCAGATCGCGGATCGCCTCGGAGCGGTTCTGGTAGCCGCGCGCCGCGATGATGGCGTCGAGCTTCTCCATCAGGTCGTCGTCGAGCGTGATGGTGACGCGATGCATCGAGTGCCTCTTGCTGGTTACCAGGTTGTCAGTATGAAGTTTTATTGACTTCGTCATACTCGCCGGGCACGCTGCGACCGTGGGCGCTCTGCCGGGACTGCCTGCGATAACAGATTTGGGGCGGGCGCGTCTTGCAACGATGCAGGACACGAGGGGGTGCGCGTGGCGAGTGTCCGGCGAACAATGAGGCGCGGCTGCGCGGTCGGCTGCATCGTGACGAGTGTCGCGCTCACGGCCGGCACGGCGCGGGCCGAGCAGGCGCTGCCGCAGGTCACCATCGACGCCCCAGCTGACACCAAGCCAAAGCCGCCGCGACGACATGCTCCCGAGACCGCTGCGCGCGAGGGCCGCGCAGTCCCGGCGCCATCATCGTCCGCCTCTTCGTCATCGTCCGCGCCGAGCACAAGCGCTGTATCTGGCGCCATGAGCGCGCCGCAGAACCAGACCGCGAGCAGCCGCGTCATCACCGGCGCGGAGATCAACGCGCTGCCGTTCATGCGGCCCGGCGAAGCGCTGGAAGCCGCGCCCGGCCTGGTGGTCACCCAGCATTCGGGCGAAGGCAAAGCCAACCAGTACTTCCTGCGCGGCTTCAACCTCGACCACGGCACCGATCTCGCCATCACCCTCGACGGCATGCCGGTGAACATGCCGACCCATGGCCACGGCCAGGGCTATGCCGACGTCAATTTCCTGATTCCCGAGCTGATCAGCACCATGACGGTGCGCAAGGGGCCGTATTTCGCCGACGTTGGCGACTTCGGCTCGGCCGGCGCGCTCGGCATCGAATATCTGCGGGCGATGCCCAAGACTCTCGCCGAGGTGACGGTCGGCAGCTTCGGCTATCGCCGGCTGCTCGGCGCCGGCTCGACCCGTGTCGGCGACGGCACCTGGCTCGCCGCGTTCGAAGCCAACACCTACAACGGCCCGTGGGACGTGCCGGACAACGTCCGCAAGCTGAACGGTGTGCTGCGCTACAGCCAGGGCACCGCGACCGACGGCTTCTCGCTGACCGGCATGGCCTATTCCAACCGCTGGACCTCGACCGATCAGGTGGCGCAGCGCGCGATCGACCAGGGCCTGATCGGCCGCTACGGCTCGCTCGATCCGACCGACGGCGGCATCGCCAGCCGCTACAGCCTGTCGGGCCGGTTCGCGAAATCCAGCGACATCGGCCAGACCGACATCAACGCCTATGTGATCCGCTCGTCGCTGCAGCTCTATAACGACTTCACCTACTTCCTCGACGATCCGGTGAACGGCGACCAGTTCAACCAGCACGACCGCCGCACCGTGCTGGGGCTGAACGGCACGCAGCACTTCGACTACCGGTTTGCCGGCCTGCCGGTCGAAACCCGGGTCGGGCTGCAGACGCGCTCCGACACCATCAATGTCGGCCTCAACAAGACCTATCAGCGCGACTGGCTGTCGACGGTGCGCGCCGACGACGTCTCCGAGCAGTCGCTCGGGCTGTGGACCGACACCACCGTGCGCTGGACCGATTGGCTGCGCACCACCGCCGGCATGCGGCAGGACTTCTTCACCGGCCGGGTGATCAGCGACAATCCGGCCAACTCCGGCAATGCTTCTGCGGCGATGACCAGCCCGAAAGCCGGCATCGTGCTAGGCCCCTGGGCCAGCACCGAGTTCTACGGCAACGCCGGCACCGGACTGCACAGCAACGACATCCGCGGCGCCACCATCACGGTCGATCCCAACTCGGGCGATCCGGTGAACCGCGTGCCGCTGCTGGTGCGCTCCAAGGGCGCCGAACTCGGCATCCGCAACAGATCGATCCCGGGGCTGACAACCTCGCTCGCGGTGTTCGTGCTCGATTTCGACTCCGAGCTGTTGTTCGTCGGCGATGCCGGCACCACAGAGCCGAGCCGCCCGAGCCGCCGCGTCGGCGTCGAGTGGACCAGCCAATATCGGCCGCTATCCTGGCTCGGCGTCGATCTCGACGTTGCCTATACCAAAGCGCGGTTCACGGATTTCGACCCGGCTGGCGACTTCATCCCCGGCGCGCCGGCCTGGGTGGCGAGCGCCGGCATCACGCTCGGCGAACAACGCGGCTGGTTCGGCGCGCTGAAGGGACGCTATTTCGGACCGCGGCCGCTGATCGAAGACGACAGCGTGCACTCGCTGTCGTCGCTGATCTTCAACGCCCGCGCCGGCTATCGCTTCGACAACGGCATTCGGCTGCAGCTCGACGTGCTGAACCTGTTCAACGCCAAGACCAACCAGATCGAATATTACTATCTGTCACGACTGCCCGGTGAGCCGCTGGGCGGCATCAACGACCGCCATGTTCATCCGGCCGAACCAACCGCGGTGCGGTTGACGCTCGCAGGCTCGTTCTGACGCCGTCGCCCGCATGCGCCGTAACCTGCATGCAGCGCAGCGGAATGCGGGAAGCCGCAGACAAAGACCCGGACTTCGCTTCGCTGGATCCGGACTACGGTGGCTGAAGCGACAGTCACCTAAGTGACAAAGTGCCCCAAAACGACAAACGCGCGCCGGCGTGTGAACGCCGACGCGCGCCTCGTAACTCGCTGGTTCCCAGGCGCTGCGAGACGCCTCGGCCGAGCGGCTCACTGCTCGTGCATCACTTCCGGCGAGCGGGTCTCGTGCCCGCCGCAACGATGCTCAGTCAGCCAACCTCAGCGGGCGTCCCCAGCGAGGTGACAGCGTTTCGAGAGAGACACTGGACCACCTCCTTCCGTTGTTTCCGATGCAGAGAGGATAAGTACGATTCTCCGGTTTGTGAAGAGGCGATGACGCAGGCTCGGGCGCGGAACAGGTTTTCGATCCGCTCGTTGGTTTCGCTCCACAGGGAGACCAACATGAACCCAGAAGCCAACGAAACCCTCAAGCTGATCGGCAGCGACAAGGTGCAGGGAACCGCGGTGTACGGGCCGGACGGCGAGAAGATCGGCTCGATCGAGCGGTTGATGATCGAAAAGGTCAGCGGCCGGGTGTCTTACGCGGTGCTGTCGTTCGGCGGCTTCCTCGGCATCGGCGACGATCACTACCCACTGCCCTGGCCGGCGCTGAAATACAACGTCGAACTCGGCGGCTATCAGGTGATGGTCACCGTCGACCAACTCGAACGCGCGCCGAAATACGGTCGCGGCTCGGAATGGGATTGGCGCGGTGCGCGCCAGGTCGACGATTACTATGGCGTGGCGCTGACCTGACGGCTCTGCCGTCAGACTGTCCGTTATTGCGAGCGAAGCGAAGCAATCCGGGAGCGCCGAGCGGGGGGCACTGGATTGCTTCCTCGCTTCGCTCCTCGCAATGACAGGCCAAAATTCCTTCCTCCCAAGCCGCCGAGCGCCGATGATCGACGACCTTTGGTACAAGAACGGCGTGATCTACTGTCTGTCGGTCGCGACCTATATGGACGCCAATGGCGACGGCATCGGCGACTTCAAGGGCCTGACAAGGCGGCTCGATTATCTGCACGGGCTCGGCGTCACGGCGATCTGGCTGATGCCGTTTCAGCCCTCGCCCTATCGCGACGATGGCTACGATATCTCCGACTATTACGGCGTCGACCCGCGCTACGGCACGCTCGGCGACTTCGTCGAATTCACCCACGGCTGCAAGCAGCGAGGCATGCGGGTGATCATCGACCTCGTGGTCAATCACACCTCCGACCAGCATCCCTGGTTCAAACAGGCTCGCGCCGATCCCAACTCGCCGTATCGCGACTGGTATGTGTGGTCGGATAAGAAGCCCGCCCACGCCGATCAGGGCATGGTGTTTCCGGGCGTGCAGAAATCGACCTGGACTCACGACAAGCAGGCGAAGGCTTGGTACTTCCACCGCTTCTACGAATTCCAGCCCGACCTCAACACCGCCAATCCCTATGTGCAGGAAGAGATCCTGAAGATCATGGGGTTCTGGATTCAGCTCGGCGTGTCCGGCTTCCGGATGGACGCGGTGCCGTTCGTGATCGCCACCAAAGGTCCGAAGGTCAAGAAGCCGGTCGAACAGTTCGACATGCTGCGGACCTTCCGTGAATTCCTGCAATGGCGCAAAGGCGACTCGATCATCCTGGCCGAAGCCAACGTCCGCCCCGAGGACGATCTGCACTATTTCGGCGACGACGGCGAACGCATGCAGATGATGTTCAATTTTCATGTGAACCAGCATCTGTTCTACGCGCTCGCCGCCGCCGACACCGGACCGCTGGCCAAAGCGCTCGCCGCGACCAAGCCGCGCCCGGCCACCGCGCAATGGGGGCTATTTCTGCGTAACCACGACGAGCTCGATCTCGGCCGCCTGACCAAGGCGCAGCAGCGGATCGTGTTCGAGAAGTTCGGTCCGGACAAAACCATGCAGCTCTACGATCGCGGCATCCGGCGGCGGCTGGCGCCGATGCTTGGCGGCGATCAGCGCCGGCTCGAGCTCGCCTACAGCCTGATGATGACGCTGCCGGGCACGCCAGTGATCCGCTATGGCGATGAGATCGCGATGGGGGACAATCTGGCGCTGCCTGAGCGGCGCTGCGCCCGCACGCCGATGCAATGGTCGACCGAGCCGCACGGCGGTTTTACCAAGAGCGACAAGCCGGAGATCCCGGTGATCGACCACGGCGCCTACAGCTTCGAGCACGTCAATGTCGCCCAGCAGCGCCGCGATCCGGATTCGATGCTGAACTGGACCGAACGCATCATCCGAATGCGCAAGGAAGTGCCGGAGATCGGCTGGGGCGACTTCAAGGTGATCGCCGCGCGCGATCCCGCGGTGCTGATTCTGCGCTACGACTGGCGCAACAACTCCGTGCTGTTCGTGCACAATCTCGACGAGCAGCCGCGCGAGGTGTCGTTCGCGGTCGGGCTGCCCGATGATGCCGGCGCCACCTTGATCGACCTGCTCGGCCCCAACCACAGCCACGCCGTCCGCGGACGGCACAAGCTGCTGATCGAAGGCTACGGCTATCGCTGGTTCAGGGTCGGCGGTCTGGATTATCTGCTGCGCCGCACTGAAGTCGACGGCGGCGGACGCGCACGGGCCTGAACCATCGACGGCCTTTCCAATCCGCCATTGCGAGCGATGCCGACGAAGCAATCCAACTGAGCTGGATTGCTTCGCTTCGCTCGCAATGACGGAGAAGCTGTTGGACGAGCTCGGGCGCTGCTTCGCCGCTTACACGACCTCCTCCGGCGCGCGGCCGACGATGATGCCTTCGTTGCCGCGGAGATCGAGCGTGGCGCCGATGCGTTCGCCGGCACGGTCGAGCATCGTCGACAACAGCACCTCGCCATCGAGCCCGATGGCGTCCGACGCAGCCGAAATCGGATCCGGTCCGAGATTGAGCGCCACCAGCACCGACTGTCCCTGATGATGCCGGCGATACAGCAACAGATCGCCCTCCGCGGCCAGCGGCTGATAATCGCCGAGCGCGAGCTGCGGCAGTTGCCGCCGCAGCCGCAGCAGCGCGCGATACAGATTAAGGATCGACTGCGCGTCCGCCCGCAGATTGGCAACGTTATCCTGCGTGGCGTCGGGCGCCAGCGGCAACCACGGCCGGGCATCGGAGAAGCCGGCATTCGCTGAGGCGTCCCACTGCATCGGCGTGCGGCAGCCGTCGCGGCCGACACCGATGCCCGGCACGTTCTTCTCGAACGGGTCCTGCACGTCCTCGGGCGCGATCTCGACCTGCTCCATGCCGAGCTCGTCGCCATAATACATCGTGGGGGTGCCGCGCAGCGTCAGCAACAGCATCGCGGCGACGCGCGCCTGCGCCGGACCGACCCGGCTCGCCACCCGCGGCCGGTCGTGATTGCCCAGCACCCAGTTGGGCCACGCGCCCGAGGGCAGTGCCAGCTCGTACCGCTCGATCAGCCCCGCGATCTCGCGGGCACGCCATGGCGTCGACAGCAGCGCGAAGTTGAACGGCAACTGCGCGCCCTTCAGCCCGGCGCCGTAATACGCAACCAGCCGCTCGACCGGCAGATAGATCTCGCCGATCAGCAGGCGATGATCGAACTCCTCGATCACGCTGCGCAGCTCGGCCACCACCGCAAGCGTCTCCGGCCGGTCGGCCGAATACACCGGGAGCAGCGCGGCGTGCGGCGGCATGCCGGGGCGGAAATCCGGGTTGGGCGGGTTGTTGCGGAATTGATCGTCCTTGATCAGATGCCAGATCACGTCGACCCGAAAGCCGTCGACGCCCTTGCGCAGCCAGAACCGCATCGCGTCGAAGATCGCCGCCCGCACCTCCGGATTGCGCCAGTTGAGATCGGGCTGCTGCTTCAGGAAGGCGTGATAGTAATACTGGTCGGTGGCGTCGTCATATTCCCAACCGCTGCCGCCGAATTCCGACAGCCAATTGGTCGGCGGCCCGCCATCCGGCGCCGGGTCGCGCCAGATGTACCAATCGCGCTTGGGATTGTGGCGCGACGACCGGCTCTCGACAAACCACGGGTGCTGGTCGGACGAATGGTTCGGCACCAGATCGAGAATGACCTTCAGACCGCGGGCATGCGCGGTGAGCACCAGCGCGTCGAAATCGTCCATGGTGCCGAAGATCGGATCGATGCCGGCATAGTCGGCGACGTCGTAGCCGAAATCCGCCATCGGTGACGGGAAGATCGGCGACAGCCAGATCGCGTCGACGCCGAGGTCGGACAGATAGCCCAGCCGATCGATGATGCCGCGCAGATCACCGATGCCGTCGCTGTTGCTGTCCTGAAACGAGCGCGGATAGATCTGATACAGCACACCCGCCGTCCACCACGACGCGCTCGCAACCGTTTCCATTCAACTCTCTCCCCTGTCGGTCTCAGACGCGACAGGGCGCGGCTTTGTTCCGAGCGCGGCCGAATCCGGATCGCTGTGGTTGCACAGTCGTGCGTCAGGGCCGTGAACGGATGTCTTGCATCTGACGTCCCAGGGAGGGTCCGCAGCGCTGGGCCACGCCAGAGTCATCCGACTGTCGGAGATGAGCGGCAGGATCGGCCCGGCAAGAATCGGAGGCACGGTCAGCTCGACGGCCGAGCGTCGATGCCGGGGGAAGACTATACCGGGCTACCGGTCAACGCATTCGTGAACTGACGATCCGGCTGGAGTTGATCGAACCGTCTTGATCGCAAGTGATTATTTACTGCAAGCAAGCAGGTTCTGCTGCGGCGCGATGCCGCCGGTAACCTGGTGTTTGCAGGGCTTGCCGCGTCGCGAAACTATGCCAAGTTGGGAACTGGGTGGGTTGCCAACGAATTGTCGGTCAAAGACTGAAATTCCAACCAACGCATCACTCTAGAGGAAGGTAGTAATGACGCAGATCTTCAAGGTGTATCAGGACGCAGCCAAGGCGCAGGCCGCTGTTGCGGAGCTCAAGGCCGCTTCGTTCAGCAACGCCGCGATCGTCTCCAGCGACAAGGACGGTACCGTGGTCACGGTCGACCCGCCGTTCGGCAAGGGTGGCCAGGCCGACGCGATCCTCAACCGCCACGGCGCGATCCGCGACGTCTCCTCCCGCCACGGCAGCAGCGCTTCGCTGGTGGATTCGTCCGCCCGCTTGACCGGCGCGCCGCGGCTGACCGACTCCCGCACCACCCTCGGCGGCATCTTCCCCGAGCTGACCAGCCCGAACTTCTTCCTGTCCTCGATGTTCGGTCCGCTGCTGTCGGCCTCGCAGAAGCCGTGGTCGTCGCTGGCTTCGAGCCAAAAGCCGTGGTCGTCGCTGACCAAGAATCAGGACGCCTGGTCGTCGCTCGCCAGCAATCAGAAGGCTTCGGCTCAGCTGATCAACAACCCGGCGCCGTTCTCGTCGATGCTCGGCCTGCCGGTGCTGGCCGGTCGCTAATCGGCCGTCGCCGATCACTTATTGAGTTAGCGGAAGCGCCGGCTTTGCCCGGCGCTTCTTTTTTGCCCCGGAACAATCTTGAATTAGATTAAAAATAACTTGCACGGCCAGACGGGTTCCGAAATGAATTGATTAGTTTCGGGAGTACGCATGCGGTCGCCGCGCACGAGATGGAGCATCCAAGTAACAACGTCGGCGATCACGCCTGACGGGATGCATTTTTTCCGCGTGGCGGCAACCACGGAGAGCTCAGCTCGTGTCGCGGCAGCGAGGGGCCGCTGATGCTGGAGCTCAGCCTTCTGGGGATTATAGGGCTAGCGGCGGCATATGGCACCGCGCTGTGGTGGATGGGTCGTCACGACGACGTGCTGTACGGCGATTTCGTCAGCCCGGAAGGTGCTGCGACACTTACGTCAGCAGAACCGACTCCTCTGCGGCAGCAACCGACCTTGCCTGCGACCAATCATGCCCGGGAAGCTACGCCTCATCGGCCAGCGGCGGCGCGTGCCGCAGTCCCACCGGTTCAAACTGGCGTTCGTCCACCGTCTCGGACATCCGCTGTGCCGCAGCGCCCGGCACCACCGGCCCCAACCATCCCGTCTCAGCCTGCCGGAAATCGAGTTACCATGGCGCAGCCGCTGTTACCGGCACCACTTCCGCCGGTCACACCTTCTGCTCAGCATCGCTCGCCCAGCAGGCCGATCCCGGCACCTGCGCGCAGCGAAGCACCTGCGCACAATGATGTGCTGAATTCGCTGCTGGAGACGATCAAGCACGACCTGAACAACGCGGTCGGCAAGCCCTGACACCCACCGCGAAAGGCCGTGTGACGATCAGTCGTGCCGGGACATCACGCGCGCGTTGGCGTGCTGATGCTCGCCTTCATGACCGCTCGCGATTACTACGCCGAACAAAATCAGCACCGTCGACACCGCGGCCGCAGCCAACAGCAAGATGTCGAAAGTCATCATGGTGGTCGTCATCGCCGTACCCCCTGCAATGAAGCAGTAACTAAGCTTCCTGCTGATCGGCGGCGGCGGCGTTGACGCCGATCAACCGGAGCACACTCCGGATGCAGGCTGCCGTGCGCGCAGCGCAGAGCAAGCGGCCACAACGGCTCCAACTCCGGGATTGGCGCGCGATAGCGTACCGAGCAGCGCAGGTTTGACGGAAGCCGCAACCCCTTCGCGGTAACCCGCAACAACAGCCGATCGAGATCAGGGGAAGGGTTGGGGTGGTTGGAGCGGGCGAAGGGAATCGAACCCTCGTATGCAGCTTGGGAAGCTGCCGTTCTACCATTGAACTACGCCCGCGCCGGGCGCCGCGCTGACGCGGCGACGGACTCTGATCTAGCCGAGACCGGGCGCGCCGCCAAGGGGCGATCATTGAGCGGGGCCGGCGCCGCGACGCCGCAGCCCCTCCCGCACCGCAATGCCGACTCGTTAAAGTTGTTAATAATTTGTTCACTTTCTAGATGCGTCCCCGCTTTTCGCTGGTACGGTTCTGACTATGGCGGGGGCTGCCTACACGATCTTCGACACCATGATGGGCCGATGCGCGATCGCATGGGATCGCGGCGGCGTGCTCGCTGTGCAGCTGGCCGAAAGCCGTGAGATCGACACCCGCCGCCGGCTGCTGCGGCTCTGCCCGGATGCCCGCGAGAGCCGTGCCGAGGCCTGGATCGAACCGGTGATCGAGGGCATTGCGGCGGCGTTGCGCGGCGAGCCGTGGGACTTTTCCGACGTTGCGCTCGATCTCGGCGGGATTCCGGCGTTCGATTGCCGCGTCTATGCGGCGGTCCGCGCAATCCCGCGCGGCGAGACGTTGACCTTTGCGGAGATCGCCAAGCAGCTCCGCGCCTCCGGCGCCGTGCATGCGGTCGGCCAGGCGATCCGGCGCAACCCGTTCGCCCTGATCGTGCCGTGCCACCGCGCTCTCGCAGCCGCAGGGGACACCAGCGGCATCTGCGCCAATGGCGGCGCCATCATCCGGCGGCGCCTGCTGTCGCTCGAAGGCGCGCTCGCCACCAGCGGCCCAAGCCTGTTCGACGTGCTGCTGCCGTTTGCCCCGCGGCAGGCCGACCGCTAGCGGACGATCGGCACGGCCGCCGGCTTTGGGCCCCAGCGCGTCACCAGCACGCTCAGCGCCGACGTCAGCCCGAGCAGCACCATCGATCCGGCGGCAAGCAGATAGAAGCTGCCGGTGCTGCCGTGGTGTTTGATCAGCAGCCAGCCGCCGACCACGACGAACAGCAGCCGCCCGGTCTGCGCCAGCACTGGTCCCAGCACCCTGGCGGCGCCCTGCGCGGAAAAATACATCGAGATCGCCAGCCCGATGAATGCGTACATCGGCGCGGCCGCGCGCAGATACTGCTCGCCGGCGAGCCGCACCGCTGCGTCTTCGGTGAACAGGTCGATCCAGAGGTGCGGGAAGATCGCGATCCCGGTGCCGACCACACCGACGAACAGGAACGACACCAGCCCCGCCGTCCAGGCGATCTGCCGCGCCCGTTTCACCCGGCCGGCCCCGATTGCCATGCCGATCATCGGCACCGACGCGATGCCGACCGCGAACGCGATCGACGTCAGCATGAATTCGAGCCGGCCGCCGATGCCGTAGCCGGCCAGCACGGCCGTGCCGAAATGCGCCAGCATGTGGGTGAAGATCGTGATCGTCAGCACCGACTGCAGCGGCGAGAAGCACGACACCGCCCCGACCTTCAGGATGTCGAAGAACATGCCGCGCTCGATCCGCAGGCCGGCGAGCCGCGGCTTCACCCCGGCGCGGCCGGAGAAGATCACCCAGGCCATCACCGCAGCGCCGATCGAGAACGCCGTCAGCGTGCCGGCCGCAACGCCGGGCATGCCGAACCGCGGGATCGGGCCGAAACCGAGGCCGAGCGCGCCGCCGAGCACGATCTGCAGCATCGCCGAACTCAGGATCATCAGCGACGGCAGCTTCATGTTGCCGGTGCCGCGCAGGATCGCCGCGAAGGTGTTCATCAGCCACGGCACCACCGCGCCGGCGAAGAAGATGTGCACGTAGCCGGCCGCCTGGCTCAGTACCGCGCCGCGGCCGCCGAGAAGCGCCAGCGCCCGCTCGCCGAACGTCAGCATCCCGACCGTGAACACCAGACCGAAGCACAGCCCGATCAGCAGTGCGTGCATCGCCAGCGCCGCGGCGCGGTCGTCGTCGCCGGAGCCGAGCGCCCGCGCGATCGCCGACGCGACGCCGCCGCCCATCGCGCCGCCGGACATCGTCATGGTCAGGATCACGAACGGAAACACCAGCGCCATCGCGGCCAGTGCCTCGGTGCCGAGCCGGCCGATATACGAAGTCTCGGCGATCGCCACGCAGGTGCCGGCGGTCAGTGCCACGACGTTCGGCCACGACAGCCGCAGCAGCGTGCGCAGGATGCCGTCGTCGAGCAGCGGATTCTTGGGGGGCGGAGGCGACGGCGCAGGCGGAGCCGGCGCGGCTTGCGCGACCGGTGGCAGCTCCGCCACGGCAATATCGGACATGCGTTTCCCCCGAGCCCGATCTTCAGCCGGGCGTCAGTCTTCCTATCACCGTTCCGGGCCGGCGCGATGGTCGCGCCGCGCATGGCCACCCGCAGATAGGTCGGAACGGCTCAGCGCACCGTCCAAACCAGCGAGGCGGTGCGGTGATCACTGGCGAGGCTGACAGCGATGCCCCGGCCGCACGCCGCAGCCAGCCCCTCGGCCAGCCCTTCAAGCACCCGCAGGCAGGCCGGATCGGCGTCGGCAACGCCGTCCATCAATTTCCAGCCGCCCTGCCGCAATTCGAAGCCGCCACCGACTTCGCGCAACTCGACCTCATCGCCCTGCGCGTCGAGCAGCGCCCGCAGCATGGCGGCGAAGCCCGCCGCATCGCGGCCGGTGCCCCCGAGCGCCGGCGCCAGTTCGTCGTAACTCTGCATCCCGATCAGCTTGCCGGTGAGATGCAGCAGATAGCCGCCGTCGAGCGGGCCGAACAGCTGCACCAGCGTCGGCGCCGCCGTGCGAACATATTCCATCGCGTAGTTGCGATAGGCCTTCTCCAGCCGCGGCTTCGGCCAGCTCTCGACCGGAAGCGCCGGCGCCGCGGCCGGATCGAACAGCGGCGCTTCGAGATGGCGGGCGAATTGCAGCCGCTGATCCGGCTCGAGGGCATGGTCGGCTTCATAGTAATAGCCTTCCAAGCCGTCCTGGCCGTCGACGCTCTGCTTGGTGCAGACGAAGCCGAGCTTGAGATTGCCGAGCGCGACGCCATTGTTGGCGTGCCAGCCGCGCAACATCGCCTTCGACACCTCGCCCGGCACGCCGCAGATCGCGGTGCCGCGCCAGATCCAGCGCGGCGGCGGATAGCGGATCCACGCCTTGCGATCGGTTTCGTACATGTACTCGACATGCACGCCGCCGATCCAGTTCGACAGATAGTGATACTGCGCCGCCGCGACCGCCGGCGGCAGATCGCTGAGCCCGAGCTTGGCGAGGCCGGAGACGAACCGCTCCTGCTGCTGACGGCGAAACACCCGGAATACGAATTCGGCGGCATCCGCCGTGCCGCGGCGGCTGACCAGAGACAGGACCAAGCCGGTGAACACCGCATGATACAGATCGGCGACGCCGCGCCATCCGCGCGACCGCGCCGCTTGCGCGGTCTCGGACGTTTCTCCCATCGGCTCTCTTCCCGTTGTCGTTCTTGTTCGTGGTTTCTGCCGCGGCCGCCCTGCGACCAGCCGTCTCACTGATTTTCACGGGTGGGAATTGAACACAACCCCGCTTCCGACATTGCCATTGTTCAGTTCCTCCCGTGGAGATTTGTCGATGCGCCGATCGCTTCCGACCAGCCGGCTCGCCCTGTGCCTCGCCCTGGTGCTGCCGCTCGCGGCCTGCGGCGATCAGTCCAATCTGGCACAGGGCGAGGATTTCGGCCCCTCGCCGACGCTGCCGGAGCCGGCGAACACGCTGTTGCCGACGGTCAATATCGCAAAGGCGGTGGGCTGGTCAGAGGGCGCCACGCCGAAACCGGCCGAGGGATTTGCGGTGACGGCGTTCGCGAGGGGGCTCGATCACCCGCGCACGATCCACGTGCTGCCGAACGGCGACGTGCTGGTGGCCGAAACCAACGCGCCGGAACGCCCCGAAGAGGGCAAGGGCCTCAAGCGCCGGGTCGCCGAGTACGTCATGGGGCAGGCCGGCGCCCGGACGCCAAGCGCCAACCGCATCACCCTGCTGCGCGATGCCGACGGCGACGGCGTCGCCGAGATCCGCGAGACGTTCCTCCAGGGCCTCAATTCGCCGTTCGGCATGGCGCTGGTCGGTAACGACTTCTACGTCGCCAACACCGATGCGATCGTGCGTTTCCCCTACAATCCGGGCGACACCCGGATCACCGCAGCGGGCGAAAAGCTGGCCGATCTGCCGGCCGGCCCGCTCAATCATCACTGGACCAAGGATCTCGTCGCCAGCCCGGACGGCCGCAAGCTGTACGCGACCTCCGGCTCCAACAGCAACGCCGCCGAACACGGCATGGCGGTCGAGGAAAACCGCGCCGCCGTGATCGAGGTCGACCGGGAGAGCGGCGCGACGCGGCTGTTCGCGTCCGGCCTGCGCAACCCGAACGGTCCGGCTTTCCATCCCGAGACCGGCGAATTGTGGGTCGTCGTCAACGAGCGCGACGAGATCGGCAGCGACCTCGTGCCCGATTACATGACTTCGGTGAAGGACGGCGGATTCTACGGCTGGCCGTACAGCTACTTCGGCCAGCACGTCGATGACCGCGTCAAGCCGCCGCGGCCGGATCTGGTCGAAAAAGCGATCGTGCCGGACTACGCGCTGGGCAACCACACGGCCTCGCTCGGGCTCGCCTTCAACACCAGCGATCTGTTTCCCGACGCGATGAAGGGCGGTGCCTTCGTCGGCCAGCACGGCTCGTGGAATCGCAAGCCGCACTCCGGCTACAAGGTGATCTTCATCCCATTTAAAGGCGGCAAACCGTCCGGGCCGCCGCGCGACGTTCTGGCCGGCTTCCTCAACGCCGACGAACAGGCGCAGGGCCGCCCGGTCGGTGTCGCGCTGGACCAGCGCGGCGCGCTGCTGGTCGCCGACGACGTCGGCAACGCGATCTGGCGGGTGACCCCGGCGGGTAATCAGTCGGCATCCAATTGAGCGCACCTCACCCACGCAGCATTCCGACAACTGGATCGGTGGTGCTGATTTTTGGGGCCGTTCATGCTATAAGTTGCGCATGAGCGTCGCTTTCGACATCGACGAACCGCTTCGTTTGCGCGAGGCCGTCAACCGGTTAGCCACGGTCGGGCCGGTCGAGACGATCATCCTGTTCGGAAGCCGAGCACGCGGAGACCACACGCCCGATAGTGATTACGACCTGTGCGTGATCTTGAGCGACGACGTCGCGCCGGGAGCGTTCACGCCGGTCTCTCTGTGGCAGCAGGTTTCGGATCTGGGCATTCCGATCCAAATCGTACCTATGCGTCGAAGCCGCTTCGAAGCGGCGCGGACCGACTCCAGCAGCATCAGTCATCAGATCGAGCGAGACGGCCGCGTCGTCTTCGACAAGACCGCGCTTTCATTGGCGCCATGAGCTCGAGCGATCCCGGGCTCTGGCTTGATCTGGCTACGAGCGACGCAACTGCGGCACGCCGCTTGCTCACTCCTCCAGCTTCATTGCCGCAAGCCGCCTATCTGGCTCAACAAGCCGCCGAGAAGGCGATCAAGGCACGGCTGATTGCTCTTCGCATCGCTTTTCCGCGGCACGGCGGCCGAGGGCACGATCTAGTTGCGTTGACCAATCTGGTACCGGCCGGAGACACGGCCCGACCGCTGTTCGAAGAGCTCTCGTCGATCACACCCTGGGCGACCGCGTTTCGCTATCCTTCCGACGACCCCGCCACGGAAGCGCACCTGACGGCAGAAGAAATAGCGGCAAAGCTGGAGCAGACCGAAACGGCTATCGCCCTCGTGCGTGGAGACCTCGGCCGTCAGCAGCCGTGATCGAACTCACGCCTTGAAGTGCTTGCTCAGCTTCAGGCCCTGGGCTTGGTAGTTGGAGCCGATGCGCTGGCCGTACATCGCGTCGGGGCGCGACAGCATCTTTTCGTAGATCAGGCGACCGACGATCTGGCCGTGCTCGAGAATGAACGGCACTTCGCGCGAGCGAACTTCCAGCACCGCGCGGGCACCCGAGCCGCCGGCGCCTTCGTAACCGAAGCCGGGATCGAAGAAGCCCGCATAGTGCACGCGGAATTCGCCGACCAAGGGATCGAACGGCACCATCTCGGCCGCGTAGTCCGGCGGCACCTGCACGGCTTCCTTCGAAGCCAGGATGTAGAATTCGCCGGGATCGAGGATCAGCGTGCCGTCGGGGCGAGCCGCGATCGGCTCCCAGAATTCGCCGACCGCATAGCCGCCGCGGCGGTCGATATCGACGACGCCGGTGTGGCGCTTGGCGCGATAGCCGACGAAACCGTCGGAATTTTCGCCCGAGAGGTCGACGCTGAGCGCGACGCCGCCGGTGAGATCCGCATCGTCGGCATCGACCAGCCGCTCGGCATCATGCAGCGCGTCGAGTTCGTCCTGCTCCAGCGTGGCCTGGCCGACGCGGAAGCGGACCTGCGACAGCCGCGAGCCTTCGCGCAGCAGCACCGGGAAAGTCTTCGGGCTGATCTCGGCGTAGAGGGGACCGTGATAGCCGGCGCCGATCATGTCGAAGCGGCGGGTGCCGTCGGCGATCACCCGGGTGAACACGTCGAGCCGGCCGGTCGAGCTTTTCGGATTGGCGGCCGCCACGATGTGGCGCGGCATCGCCAGACTTTCGAGCAGCGGCACGATATAGACGCAGTTGGTTTCCAGCACGGCGCCGTCCGACAGGTCGATCTCGTGCAGCTTCAGCTCGTCGATCCGCTCCGCCACGGTGCAGTCCGGCCCCGGCAGGAAGCTGGCGCGGACCCGGTAGGCAATCGGCCCGAGTCGCAGGTCGAGGCTGGCCGGCTGGATCTGGCTCTCGACGAACGGATAGTCCGGCAGGATCAGGCCCGACTCCGTCATCGCCGCGATCATGCGGTCGGGCAGAATTCCGTTGGCGTCGGGCGGCAGGGTGAACGGCACGGTGTCGGTCCTTCGGAGCGCAAGCCATGCCCTCCGGGAAACTCAGATACGAGCCTCAACCGCTAGCCGAAGCCCGGCTTGACGGGAAGAGTACGGAGGATTAAGAGCCCGACTTATCCCGTGGTGATTTGAGCCGGCCGGCTTGCAGCCACGTTAAACAAGTCGCTAAACAGGCCGGGGACGTTGTGGTCCCGGCCCGAGGGTTGAGCCCCAGGCCGGTTTTTTTGTGCCCGCATCGTCCGATGTGGGCACGCTGGAGACCACATGTCCGAGTCCAAACCGACCATTCCCGTTCCCGCCACGGCCCATTTCCGCCGCGAGACCCGCCTGGTGCATTCCGGCAGCTTGCGCTCGCAATTCGGGGAGACGTCCGAGGCGTTGTTCCTGACCCAGGGCTTCGTCTACGACAGCGCCGAGCAGTGCGAAGCGCGCTTCACCGGCGATGACGCCGGCTTCCAATATTCGCGGTTCTCGAACCCGACCGTGTTCAGCTTCGAGCAGCGGATGGCGGAGTTCGAGGGCGCCGAAGCGGCGCGCTCGACCGCCACCGGTATGGCTGCGGTGACCGCCGCGATGCTGGCGCCGCTGCGCGCGGGCGATCACGTCGTCGCTTCCAAGGCGATGTTCGGCTCGTGCCGCTATGTCGTCGAAGACCTGCTGCCGCGCTACGGCATCGAGTCGACGCTGGTCGACGGCCTCGATCTCGACCAGTGGCAGCGCGCGGTTCGGCCGAACACCAAGACGTTCTTCCTGGAGAGCCCGACCAACCCGACCCTCGACGTGCTCGACATCGGCGCGATCGCCGAGATCGCGCATGCGGCCGGGGCACGGCTCGTGGTCGACAACGTGTTCGCGACGCCGATCTGGCAGAGCCCGCTGCAGCTCGGTGCCGACGTCGTGGTTTACTCCGCCACCAAGCACATCGACGGCCAGGGCCGCTGTCTCGGCGGCGTGGTGCTGTCGTCGCAGGCGTTCATCGAAGAACACATCCAAATGTATCTGCGCCAGACCGGCCCGTCGCTGTCGCCGTTCAACGCCTGGGTGCTGCTGAAGGGCCTGGAAACGCTGGCGGTCCGGGTCGAGAAGCAGACCTCCAATGCGGCCGCGATCGCCGATGCGCTGGCCGGCCACCCGAAGGTGCCGCGCCTGGTGTATCCGGGCCGCGATGATCACCCCCAGGCCGCCACGGTTAAGAAGCAGATGGGCGCCGGCTCGACCCTGGTCGGCTTCGAAGTAAAGGGCGGCAAGGCCGAAGCCTTCCGCTTCCTCAACGCGCTGAAGCTGGTGAAGATCAGCAACAATCTCGGCGACGCCAAGAGCCTCGTCACCCACCCGGCCACGACGACGCATCAGCGCCTCAAGCCTGAAGCGCGCGCCGAACTCGGCATCAGCGAAGGCTTCATCCGGTTGTCGGCCGGCCTCGAACACAAAGACGATCTGATCGAGGATCTGCTCGCCGCGCTCGACAAGGTGTGAGCGAGCCGCTGTATCGGCAGTGACGCAAAGTATCGGGCGACGCACAGCGTCGTCCGGGACTGTTTCGGTAACGTCGTGACCAGCGGTTACGTGAGACCGATCAGGTGATTGCGCGCGCGATGACCGCAGTCATCGCCGCATTCGTTACATCGGCCGAAATGCCGTGACGTCACTCGGACCGGCGGTGCCGAGACGGACCTGATCGACCGAGCGAATGATGCCGTCGCCGAGCAGCTGCGCGAAGCAGGCGTAGCCCCAGTCGTTCATGTGCAGCCCGTCGGCGATCACGAACTTGTCGAACGGGATGGCCTGCTGCTCGTGCCATTCCTTCATCACTTCGAACCGCGGAAAGATGCCGACACGGCGCAGCTCGGCGAGCCGGCCGAGCGCCTTGATCATCTTGCCGGCGTTCTCGCCGCGCTCGTTGACGCGCGGCACGTATTGCGGATCGACCAGCACGATATCGGCGCCGGCGGACTGGATCGCCTTGATGCCGTCGTCGACCAGCTTGCCGGTGTCGGCCGGATCGAGATTGCGCAGGATCGCGTTGGTGCCGACCTGCCAGATCACCAGATCCGGCTTCGCATCCAGCACCGTCGACTTCAGCCGCCGCATCATTTCGGGCGCGTCTTCGCCGCCCTTGCCGCTGTTGACCACGGTGATGTCGGAGGCCGGGTAATGGCGGCGGAGCTGCGCGGCCAGCCGGTTCGGATAATTGAAGGCCGGCGACGTCGAACCGTAGCCCTGGGTGGAGGACGAGCCGAATGCCACGATCACCACCGGGCGGTGATCGGCCAGCTTGCGTGCCACCCGCGGCAAGGCGCCGATCGACTTGGCGCCGCCCTTCGGCGGCAGGCAGGGCACGCGACCGAGGATGTCGCCGGCCTGCTTGGCGACATCTTTAATCTTGTCGAGCGCGGCGCCCGCGACGGTTTTCTTGCGCTCGAGCGTAGAAACATCGACCTCGCCCTCGCCGGGCGCCACGATCGGCGCCGCCTCGGCGGCTGGCGGGGCTGGCTCCGATGGGGTCTGCGCGAAGCTTTGCGGAGGAGCGATCAGGAGGGACGCCGTCGCCAAAAACGCCGCGACGGCGGCCGATCTCAAAGGGCCGGAAACTCTCATTAACGCTGGGTCCTTGCCTCCGCCGGATCGGTCTGCGCAGCCTCGATGACGAATGCCATCAGCGCGCGCGCCAGGCAGTTGTGCACGCGCAGCGCCAGATCAATCCCCGGCGCCGGGCTGAACAGATCGAATTCGCCCGTCTCGTTCCAGTGGCGCATCAGAGAGAAGCGGTCGAACAGCGGAACGTCGTGTTCCTGCGCCACCACCCGCATCGCGTCGAGATACGGCGCCGGATTGATCATGGTCTCGGTGCGGGGACTATACTGCAAATTCATCAAGATGATGTCAGAGCCGGCCTGCTTCACCGCATCGATGCCCTGCCCCAACGCGGTGCGGAAATCGTCCGGGTCGATCGAGCGGATCGCGTCGAACGTGCCGGTCTGCCAGATCACCAGCACAGGCTTACGTTCGGCGACCAGCGCCGCCAGCCCGGTGGCGATGTCGGCGGCGGTGCGCTTCGGCCGCATCTCGACCATCACGTTGATGGTCACGCCCGGGAAACGGTCGCGCAGCAGGGTCTGCAACCGGCCGGGATAGGAGCTGTTTTCGGCCGACAGGATGGTGGAGGAGCGGCTGCCGACCACCAGGATGTCGAGCTTGTGAGTGGTCTTCAGCGCCGCGGCGACGCCCTTCAGCTTGGCTTCGCTGGCCAGCAGATAGGCTGGCGGAACACAGGTGGGGGCATCCTCGGCGACGGCTGCGCGGGGCGACAAGCCGACCGCCGTGAGCAGCGCCACGGCCACCATCCACTTCAAGCCGGCCATCGCCACGGCCTTCATGCTGCATCGCCTCCCGCGAGGTCGGCGTCCGGTGGGGTCCGCGACCCGGCCTTGCTCGCCACATTCTTGTACCACGAGAACAGCCACGCAGCGGCAGACATGATGCAAATCCCTGTCACACTGACGAAGAAATGCAGCACCGCGCCGCCGGAGACTTCCGCCAGGATGAAATAGCCGGCGAAAGCGAGAAAGATGCCAATGCAGAAGATCTCGAGCGAGTGCTGGCCACACAGGATCAAGGGCCGCAACCAGGGCGAGCTTAAGGCCGGCCAGTCGCGCGGAATGAACCGCACCGTCAGGGCCGCCAGCGCCAGGAAGTGCGCGAAACGCAACACGTCGAGGTTCGGCTTGTCGATCGGGTACATCCACTGCTCGAGCCATTTCGGCAGGGTGTGGAACAGTTGCGGCGTGTACCAGGTCAGCGTAACGTAGAACGCCGCCACCAGATAGGCGGCCGCCAGCCACAGCGTCACTTTCGACGCCAGCACCCGCGACAGCCGCTTGGCGCCGCCCATCGCGCACCAGGCGCCGAACACGAACAGCAGCTGCCAGGCGTACGGATTGAACACCCAGGCACCGCTCGGATATGCGGTCAGATGCAGGTCGAACTGCCAGGTCGCGGCATAAAGCAGCGTCGCCAGCCCCAGCGTGATGTCGGGCCATCGCCGCATCAGCCAAAGGATCGGCGGCAGGAAGAACATCAGCACGATGTACAGCGGCAGCACGTCCATATTGACGGGGCGAAACCGCAGCAGCAGCGCCTGCACGATGGTGACGTCGGGCTGCTTGAGGAAGTCGAGGATGCCCATTTCCTCGGAATACAGCGGGTTCTGGAAGCTGGTGGCGACGTAGGAGATCTCGGCCAGGAAGATCGTGAACAGGAAGACGTGCGCGACGTAGATCTGCCAGACCCGCTTCAGGATGCGCGCCGCCGCGACCACGAAGCCGAGCTCGGTCATCGCCTTGCCGTACACGAAGGCGGCGGTGTAGCCGGAGATGAAGATGAAGATCTCGGTGGCGTCGGAGAAGCCGTAATTCCGCAGCGTGAACCAGGTCAGCACGTTGGCCGGCAGGTGATCGATGAAGATCAGCCACAGCGCCAAGCCACGAAACAGATCCAGCCGCAATTCCCGTTTCGGCGCCGGCTTGCGCGGCGGCGGGGTCGCCGGCCGCGATGGCGGCGCAGCCGGCTCGGTCGGCGGACCGCCTGCGGGCGGCGCGCCGGTGATCGGCTCGGCAACGGTGGTGACGGGAGGAGTCATGCGGCTCCATTGCGGCGCGCAATGCGCCTGTCGTTGCTATAGCAGCCGAGCTGCCGGCGGCGAAGGTCTGACGGCATTCGGCGGACACCCTGACGCAGCCATGAAGGGCGCTGCTCCGGCGCGGCCGCTGGCTAGCGCGGAACTATGTTGAAACCGCGGAGGCGCGCGACCACAACCTGAAAGTCGTTCCGAACGACTGGTTTCAACGCTGATTTTCGCTATATTTGGGCCAAGAGCTGGAAATTGAGCCATGTACCGCGCCGTCACCCGCCGGATCGAAGTGACCGTTGAGCCCAATTATCTGCCGGAGCGTTCCTCGGCGGAGAACCGGCAGTATTTTTGGTCCTACACCGTGGTGATCACCAATTCGGGCGAGGAAACCGTCAAGCTGCGCACCCGGCATTGGGTGATCACCGACGCCTCCGGCCGAACCCAGGAAGTACGCGGCGAAGGCGTGGTCGGCGAACAGCCGGTGCTCGCGCCGGGTGAGCGGTTCGAATATACCAGCGGCGTCCCCCTCCCGACCGCCTCCGGCTTCATGGCCGGCCGCTATCAGATGGAAACCGAAGCGGGCGAGAAGTTCGAGATCGACGTCCCGCCGTTTTCGCTGGACAGCCCGGAGGGCAAGCGGACGCTGAATTGATAGAGGCGCCTAAGCCGAAATAGTAGGCGCCCCACCATCTCCCCCACCGCCTAGCCAACTTCTTAGCCAATCCAGCAGCGGCCCGACATATGGCCTAAGCGCCTCATAGGCGTCGTTCCAACCCTTAGCGACAGAGCCGACATCTTTCCCAGCCTTCAAGACTTTGTAGATGAGATTCGCAGCACTCGCGAATATGTAGTTGCGTGACGCGGCCGGATCGATGTCGGCAATCGGGTCTCTCGGCGGCTTGGGACGATTGGGATCCGGCGGTGGCGCGTCCTCTGCGAGCGGTGGCCTCACCGCAGGCACAGGCCTTGCCGTCTCATCCATGACGGGCGCAACAGTCTCGTCAAACACTGCTGGCGAATGCGCATGAATTATCCTGCGAACGCCCTCAACAGCGTCATGCGGAAGCGGCGTAGCAAGATGTCCAGTACGTATTGAGTGATAGTGCCGCTCAAGCTCTGGATAGTAGGCGCGAAGTCCGTAATGGTCTTCAAGCAACGTCGACAGACTACTAGCAAAAGCGGTCGGCAAAATGCCCTGCTCGGCAACAAACAGCTTGCTCAGAACCCTTGCTTCTCCATCAGCGAGTAAAACATTCCCCGCCCCAGAGTTGGAAGGCAGCCACTCGAGATACTGTGATAGTGCATCGGCATAGTCCGCTCGCCCTTGAAAACTGGGCGAAGCGGCTTGATTCAACAATCGTCCAGCTCGCGCGCTGCAAGCCTCCACTAATCTCGCGTGGTCGGCCGGCTTTATGGACGGAGGAAGCGCCGGCTCGGAAAACACGCCAGCGTCGGCTCCAACCCGACCATCCAATCGGCGAACAATGGAAATCGGACAAGGAGCATCCTCGATAGGGTCAGGGTCACTCGCCGGCGAGTTAAGTACATAACCGGCCGCTTCCCGGCCTCCGATCACCCGCAAACGTCTTGCTATCTCAAGATTAGTCGCTGCGTAATTCTGCCACGGCAGAGCTTCAAATATATCGGTGAAGGCAGCATCTGCATCTTCTGATGACTCGCCTCCCAAAAGAACGCGGTCATACCAATCGATCCAGATCGACCAATGCTTGCCTTTCTTGAGAAGCTCTGAGCGAAGCTCTGCCCATTGATTAGCGAAAGGCGGAATAGAGTGTTCTGGCCACAACATCCGTGTGGCAAGTTCTTCTGGAGTGAGACTTCCCAAAGACAACGCAATCGCATCGCGCTGGATGGCGACAGCTGCGGAGGCAGCGGCATAAGCGGACGCGTCTGCAGCGCAGGAAGCAGCGACAGAAGCATAAGTTTGAGCGGCATTGGGGGAGATCGCCGAAGCAGCGGCAGAAGCCGCACTTACCGCCCGCGCGGCAGAGGCGTAGCGGGCAGCTTGTACGGCAACTGAGGCGAGACGGGCATGGCCGGCGTTCCTAGTTGAACGGGACGCAGGTCCCTCGACAAAAGCAGCGGCGGAAGCCGCAACTGAGGCGGCAGAGGAGGCGGCGACGGCCATCGTCGATGCTTGACGCAAGGATTTCGCGGCAAAGTGGGCAATCGCCACAGCCCGGAATACCGGCTGAATGACAGGTAAAAGCTTCCTCGACCGCACTAGCGGAAGCACGCGTGCCGCGGCGCGCACAGCTAACACCACTGACCACCCGTGCGGATGAGGAGTGAGCCATTCCTTGAACGCAGCGTCGTCGCGTGGGTCAGGCGGTCCGCCACCTGCACCACGCGTTACCCCGCTTAAATCAGCCATCGTCCTCCCCGCGATTCCGTGCACGCCGAGCGTAGCTAACGCTCGGGTTGCAAAGCAAGGTGACGTTGGCCGGAAAGGTGAGAGAAGACGGAGAATGCCGGCCCTAATAAATTCCTTCTTCCAATGGGTTACTCCACCCCAGCCTCTTCAGGCGTAAACTCATACACCGATGAGCAGAACTCGCAGGTCACCACGACCTTGCCGTCCTTGACCATGTCGGCGCGGTCCTGCGGGGCGAAGCGGGCGAGCATGCGGGAGACGGCGTCGCGCGAGCACGAGCATTCCGCCTTGATCGGCAGCGACGAGAACACGCGCACGCCGCGTTCGTGAAACAGCCGATACAGCAGCCGTTCGCCGGACAGATCCGGATCGATCAGTTCGACATCCTCGACGGTCGCGATCAGCGACTGGCCTTCGACCCAGGCGTCGTCCTCATCGACGGTGTGAACCTGCGTGCCTTCCGGCGCGTCGCCGGGATGCAGATCGGCCTGGCGCGCGCGCTCCGGCGACTTCGGCAGGAATTGCAGCAGCATGCCGCCGGCGCGCCAGTGATGCCGGCCGCCTTCGCCGCCGCGCCACTCTTCGCCGACTGCGAGCCGCACCTTGGTCGGGATCTGTTCGGAGCGCAGGAAGTACTCGTGCGCCGCTTCCTCCAGGCCGCCGCCGTTCAAGGCGACGAGACCCTGATAGCGCCGCATGTCGGGGCCCTGGTCGATGGTCATCGCCAGATGGCCGTTGCCGAGCAGTGCACCGGAGCTGAGGCCGGGCTCAAGCTTGGCCTCATCGTAGCGCGCATAGGCCCGCAGCCGGTCGGGCGCCTGGAAGTCGACGATCAGGAACGACACCGGGCCGTCGGTCTGGGTCTGCAAGATGAAGCGGCCGTCGAACTTCAGCGACGAGCCGAGCAGCGTCGCGAGCACGATCGCTTCGCCGAGCAGCTTGGCGACCGGTACCGGATAGGCGTGCTTGGCGAGCAGCTCATCGAGCGCCGGGCCGAGCTTGGTCAGCCGGCCGCGCAGATCGAGCGGGCCGACTTCGAACGGCAGCACGCTGTCGTCGATCGGCACCGCAGACGGCGCGCGCACGGAGGGCATCTCGGGGGTGGTCGGATCGGGGGCTTGTGAGGTCATGGGCGCTTATCTGGGGGCAGAGGACGAAGTTCGAAAGGGCCGATGGGCATAAGCGATGAATGGCAGCCCTGTTGTACCGCAGCCTTGCGACGCGGCTTATGCCTTTCTTCCTTGCGGAAGAAGCTAGCGCGGACGCGGTTAGCGTCCGATGAGGAGCGACTGGAGCGCTGTGCCCGCACCCCCCTCACCCGGCATCTACGCGAAGCCATCTTCCCCCGCGAGGGGAGAGAGGGAGGGGGCCGCAAGTGGGGGCCTTACGCCACCGCGCCGAGGCACCAGGCCAGAATGCCCTTTTGGGCGTGCAGGCGGTTTTCGGCTTCGTCGAACACCACCGACTGCGGGCCGTCGATCACCTCGTCGGTGACCTCTTCGCCGCGATGCGCCGGCAGGCAGTGCATGAAGATCGCGTCCTTGTGGGCGAGCGACATCAGCTTGGCGTTGACCTGATAGGGCTTGAGCAAATTGTGGCGGTGCTCGCCGTCCTTGTCGCCCATCGACACCCAGGTGTCGGTGACGACGCAGTCGGCGCCGCGCACGGCTTCCTCCGGATCGGTGCCGATGGTGATCGCCGCGCCGCTCTGTTTGATCCAGTCGCGCAGCGCCTTGCTGGGCGACAGCTGCGGCGGGGTGGCGATGTTGAGCTTGAAGTCGAAGCGCTGGGCGGCGTGAGCGAACGACGCCAACACGTTGTTGTCGTCGCCGGTCCAGGCGATGGTGCGCCCCTTGATCGGGCCGCGATGCTCCTCGAACGTCATCACGTCGGCCATCACCTGGCACGGATGCGACTTGCGAGTCAGGCCGTTGATCACCGGCACGGTGGCGTTGGCGGCGAGCTCCAGCAGCGCCTCGTGATTGAGGATGCGGATCATGATGATGTCGACGAAGCGCGACAGCACCCGCGCGGTGTCGGCGATGGTCTCGCCGCGGCCGAGCTGCATCTCGGCACCGGTCAGCATGATCGACTCGCCGCCGAGCTGGCGCATGCCGACGTCGAACGACACCCGCGTCCGGGTCGACGGCTTGTCGAAGATCATCGCCAGCGTCTTGCCGGAGAGCGGCTTGTCGGCATCGGCGTTCGCCTTGCGCTTCGCCTTCATGGCGACCGCAGCGGCCAGCATGTTGCGGAGCTCGGAGGTCGGCAGTTCGGTCAGATCGAGGAAGTGCCGCGGCGTGTTGCTGGAGCTGCTCATCACACCGCCTCCTTCTGCGCCGCCTGCCCGGCAAGCGTGACGCAGGCGCGCTCCAGTCGCCCGATCGCCTCGTCAAGTTCGGCCTCGCTGACGATCAGCGGCGGCAGCAGACGCACGACGTTGTCGCCGGCGCCGACGGTGAGCAGCTTCTCGGCCCGCAGCGCCGCGATCAGCTCGGGCGACGGCACCACCGCCTTGAGGCCGAGCAGCAAGCCTTCGCCGCGGATTTCGCTGACGACGCGCGGATGCCGATCGACGACGCCGGCGAGCTTCTGCTTCAGCAGCAGCGACATCTTCTTGACGTGGTCGAAGAAGCCCGGCTGCAGCATGATGTCGAGCACCGCGTTGGCGGCCGCGACGGCCAGCGGATTACCGCCGAAGGTCGAACCGTGCGCGCCCGGCGCCATGCCCTTCGCCGCCTCGGCGGTCGACAGGCAGGCGCCGATCGGAAAGCCGCCGCCGAGCGCCTTGGCCAGCGACATCAAATCCGGCGCGACGCCGACCCGCTTATAGGCGAACAGTTCGCCGGTGCGGCCCATGCCGGTCTGGACTTCGTCGAAGATCAGCAGCAGGCCGTGCGCGTCGCACAGCTCGCGCAGGCCGCGGAAGAACGCCAGCTCCGGCGAGCGCACGCCGCCCTCGCCCTGCAGCGGCTCGATCAGGATCGCGGCGGTATTCGGACCGATCGCGGCCTTGACCGCATCGAGGTCACCGAGCGGCAACTGATCGAAACCGTCGAGCGGCTTGCCGTAACCTTCCAGGTACTTTGCCGAGCCGGTAGCGGCGAGCGTGCCGAGCGTGCGGCCGTGGAACGCGCCTTCGAAAGTAATCACCCGGGTGCGCTCGGGCTCGCCTTTGGAGAAGTGATAGTGCCGCGCCATCTTCAGCGCGCACTCGACCGCTTCAGCGCCCGAATTGCAGAAGAACACCTTGTCGGCAAAGCTCTGTTCACACAGCCGCGCCGCCAGCTTCTCGCCGTCCGGGCTCTTGAACAGGTTGGACATGTGCCACAGTTTGGTCGCCTGCTGCTGCAAGGCTTCGACCAGATGCGGATGGCAATGGCCGAGCGCGTTGACGGCGACGCCGCTGGTGAAATCGAGGTAGCGCTCGCCATCAGTTCCGTGCAGCCAGACACCTTCGCCGCGCTCGAACGCGACATCCGCTCTGGCGAAAACCGGGAGGAGATGGGACGTTGAAGCGCTCTGAGACATGGCCGATCCGATCGGAAAATAGCGGGCCGCCGGCCGGCCGCGTCACGCGCATGACACGAACGCAGTCTGGGACAACGTACCCCGGAAACGAAACGTGCCGCCTTTCCAGGCGGCACGTGGGATTATTCTAGAAGCGTCGAACTCACTGTCAACACGGAGCTTCGACGAAGTGCTGCCAGAAAGCAGCACTCGCGCTGTTTGTTGTGGCTTCGCGGACTCACTCACAGGAGAAGGTGTGGACGCACCGGGTCGGACTCTTGCGCGTGAGTCACGGCATATTGTAGCCTTTTGACTGTCGGGTACGACATCTCGTGCGCGGTTTGTAATCCATTTCGAGTTCTCGGATGAGGCGTAACGCCGGGGCGGCAAGGGTCGTCCGGCGAGCGCTAAGGGATTCTGACAGCTGAGATTTTGACGACCTCACAGCCGCGGTTCCGCGCCGCCCTTCGGCGCCCGCGGCAGGAAGGGATAGAACTATGACGGCATTGACCTGGACCGACGAGCGCGTCGAGCAGTTGAAGAAATTGTGGGAGGGCGGGCTGTCGGCGAGTCAAATTGCCGCCGAGCTTGGCAACGTCACCCGCAATGCCGTGATCGGCAAGGTCCACCGCCTCGGCCTGTCGGGCCGGGCCAAGAGCCCCACGTCGGCAGCGCCGCGGCCGCGCAAGGCGCGCCCGGTGCAGCAGATGATGAGGGTGACCCGCCCGGTGGCGCGCGGCAACACCGCGCTGGCGCACGCTTTCGAAGTGGAAGCCGAGCCCGATCCGATCGCCTTCGACAACGTGGTTCCGATGAACCAGCGGCTGTCTCTGCTGGAACTCAACGAAGCCACCTGCCACTGGCCGGTCGGCGATCCGTCGAGCCCGGAATTCTTCTTCTGCGGCGGCAAGTCGCTGCCGGGCCTGCCCTACTGCGCGCATCACTCGCGCATCGCCTATCAGCCGGTCGGCGATCGCCGCCGCGCAGCTCCCAAGACCACGCGGTAATCACCGCCCGCGCAGCACAGCCGCTGCGCTTGGCTCAACGCATGATCGCCCGGGACCGCCGGGCGACCGCATCCAGAGCCGACCTTTCTCCCACCAAACAAACTGCAAGACTGGATCCTCCGCGGTCGCGGAGGATGGCTGGCGTTGCGCAGCCCATAAATCAGCAGCCCGCTCAGCAAGGCTGAGCGGGCTGTGAACTCATCAGTCTTGTTAGCAGGCGAGAGCGGCTAGAGCGCTTCATCGATTGATTGAAGCGGATCGGCCCTTGCCAAGCGTCCGCAGTCCTCATCCCGAGGAGCCCGGCTTCGCCGGGTGTCTCGAAGGATGAGGAGCCACATCGCCTGCGGCGCATGGTTCGAGACGGCGCTTCGCGCCTCCTCACCATGAGGTTCTGCAAGCTGCGACCGCCAGGAAGTGCGCCTCCTGATTGTTAAAAGCAGAGATGCTCTAACAACTACGACGGGCTGCCTTCGACCTTGGCGAAGCGATCGTCGAGGGCGTAGCCGGCGCCGCGGACGGTGCGGATCGGGTCCTGCTCGCGACCGATATTGAGCAGCTTGCGCAGGCGGCCGATATGCACGTCGACGGTGCGCTCATCGATATAGATGTCACGGCCCCAGACGCCGTCGAGCAGTTGCTCGCGGCTGAACACCCGGCCCGGATGCTCCAGGAAGAATTCGAGCAGGCGATACTCGGTCGGACCGAGATCGATCGGCCGGCCGGAGCGCGCCACCCGGCGCTTGTCGCGGTCGAGTTCGAGATCACCGTACGCCAGCACGGTGGCGAGACGCTCCGGCGCCGCGCGGCGCAGCAGGCCCTTCACCCGGGCCAGCAGCTCCGGCACCGAGAACGGCTTGACGATGTAATCGTCGGCGCCGGTCGCGAGCCCACGGACCCGCTCGCTTTCTTCGCCACGCGCCGTCAGCATGATGATCGGCAGTTGCTTGGTTTCCGGCCGCGCCCGCAGCCGGCGGCACAGCTCGATGCCGGAGAGGCCCGGCAGCATCCAGTCCAGAACTACCAGGTCGGGAATCCGCTCCTTCATCCGGGTGTCGGCGTCGTCGCCGCGCGCCACCGTCTCGACCTCGTAACCTTCGGATTCCAGATTGTATCGCAGCAGCGTCGTCAGCGCTTCCTCGTCTTCAACTACCAGAATGCGCGCAGCCATTGTCGTCCTCGTCTCAGTGTCGTCTCGATCCGTCCCATGGCGGCCGGCCCGGCGGGCCGGCGCCAGAGCAGCGTCAGTTACCGGGCGTCGCGTTGGCGAAGGTGGTCATGTCGCCCTTCGGGCGCTTGTCCATGATCTGCTGGCCTTCGATCATGTAGAACACCGTCTCGGCGATATTGGTCGCGTGATCGCCGATCCGCTCGATGTTCTTGGCGCAGAACATCAGGTGGATGCAGAACGAGATGTTGCGCGGATCTTCCATCATGTAAGTGAGCAGCTCGCGGAACAGCGAGGTGCAGATCGCGTCGACTTCCTCGTCGCCGTTCCACACCACCATCGCGGCCGGCAGATCGTGCGCCGTATAAGCATCGAGCACCGCCTTGACCTGCGACTGCACCAGGTCGGTCATGTGTTCGAGGCCGCGGATCAGCTTCAGCGGATGGAAGTCGCTGTCGATCGCATTGACGCGCTTGGCGATGTTCTTCGACAGATCGCCGATCCGCTCGAGGTCGGTGGCGACGCGCATCGCGCCGACGATTTCACGCAGATCGATCGCCATCGGCTGGCGCCGCGCGATGGTCAGCACCGCGCGCTCTTCGATATTGCGCTGCATCTGGTCGATCTCGGCATCGGCCGCGACCACGCGCGAGGCCAGCGCGACGTCGCGCCGGATCAGCGCATCGACCGAGTCGACGATCTGACGCTCGGCCAAACCGCCCATCTCCGCAACCAGCCGGGTCAGCTCCTGCAGATCGCCGTCGAACGCCTTGGTGGTGTGTTCGAATCCCATATCCGTGCTCCTCGCCCGCCGCGTCAGCCGAACCGGCCGGTGATGTAATCCTGGGTGCGCCGATCGCTCGGCGAGGTGAAGATCTTGTTGGTCGGGCCGAACTCGATCAGCTCGCCGAGATACATGAAGGCGGTCGACTCCGACACGCGCGCCGCCTGCTGCATGTTATGGGTCACGATCGCGATGGTGTATTGTTCCTTCAGCTCGTCGATCAGCTCTTCGATCTTGGCGGTGGAGATCGGGTCGAGCGCCGAGCACGGCTCGTCGAACAGGATCACTTCCGGCCGCACCGCGATGGTGCGGGCGATGCACAGACGCTGCTGCTGACCGCCCGACAGGCTGAGGCCGGAGGCGCCGAGCTTGTCCTTCACTTCATTCCAAAGTGCCGCGCCACGCAGCGCCTTTTCGACCCGGCCGTCCATCTCCGACTTCGAGATCTTCTCGTACAGGCGGACGCCGAACGCGATGTTCTCATAGATCGTCATCGGGAACGGCGTCGGCTTCTGGAACACCATGCCGACCCGCGCGCGCAGCAGGTTGAGGTCGAGCTTGGGGTCGAGGATGTTGGTGTTGTCGAGCAGCACCTGCCCCTCGGCGCGCTGGCCCGGATACAGATCGTACATCCGGTTGAAGATGCGCAGCAGGGTCGACTTGCCGCAGCCCGACGGACCGATGAACGCGGTGACGCGGTTGGTGGCGAGCGCCAGGTTGATGTGCTTCAGCGCGTGGTTCTGACCGTAGTAGAAATTGAGGTCACGCACGGTCACCTTGGCCGGGCCGTCCGGCTGGGCGCCGATCGGCGGCATCGCAGACGGAACGCTGGTGGCGATCGAGATCTCGGTCATTTCGTGGTCCTCTCGGCGCCGATGATGCGCGCGCCAATGTTCAGGGCAAGCACGGTCAGGGTGATCAGCAGCGCGCCGGTCCAGGCGAGCTGCTTCCAGTAAGCGTAGGGGCTCTGGACGAAGTTGTTGATGGTCACCGGCAGGTTGGCCATCGTCTTGGTCAGATCCAGGCTGAAGAACTGGTTGCTGAGCGCGGTGAACAGCAGCGGCGCGGTCTCACCGGCGACACGGGCGGTCGCCAGCAGGATGCCGGTGATCAGACCGGCGCGGGCGGCGCGATAGGCGATCCGGCGGATCACCAGCGAGCGCGGCAGGCCGAGCGCCGAGGCGGCTTCGCGCAGCGAGCTCGGCACCAGCAGCAGCATGTCTTCTGTGGTGCGCACCACCACCGGGATCACGATCACCGCCAGCGCCAGCGCGCCGGCAAGCGCCGAGAACCGGCCCATCGTCACCACCACCGCGCCGTAGATGAACAGACCGATGATGATCGAGGGCGCGCTGAGCAGGATGTCGTTGATGAAGCGGATCACCGAGGTCAGCTTGTCGTACTTGCCGTACTCGGCGAGGTACGTGCCGGCGAACAATCCGAGCGGCGCGCCGATGCCGACGCCGAGGATCGTCATGATGATCGAGCCGACGATGGCGTTGAGCAGGCCGCCCTCGTTCGAGCCCGGCGGCGGGGTATTCTGGGTGAATATTTCGAAGTTGAGACCGGCGAGGCCGTTCCAGAACAGCGTGAACAGGATCAGCGCCAGCCAGGTGACGCCGAACAGCGCCGCCGCCGAGCACAGCACCTTGATCACCAGATCGTTGCGGTGACGGCGCTTGTAGATCGGGTTGTCGAGATGGATCGGCGACATCTTACTTGCCCGCCTTGAGTTCGAGCCGCAGCAGCAGCAGCCGGGCGGCCGCCAGCACCAGGAAGGTCAGAATGAACAGCAGGAGGCCGAGCAGGATTAGGCCGGACTGATGCAGGCCGTCGCTCTCGGCGAATTCGGAGGCGATCGCCGCCGAGATCGTGGTGCCGGGCGAGAAGATCGAGCCGGTGATCCGGAACGAGTTGCCGATGATGAAGGTGACCGCCATGGTCTCGCCGAGCGCGCGGCCGAGCGCCAGCATCACGCCGCCGATCACGCCGACCCGGGTGTAGGGGATCACGACGCTGCGGACGACTTCCCAGGTGGTGCAGCCGACGCCGTAGGCGGCCTCTTTCAGCACCGGCGGCACGGTCTTGAAGACGTCGACCGAGATCGCGGTGATGAACGGCAGCACCATAATGGCGAGGATCAGCGAGGCGTTGAACAGGCTGAGATAGGACGGCGGACCGGCGAAGATATCGCCGAGCACCGGCACGCCCTCGAACAGCGCGATCATCGCCGGCTGGAAGTGATAGGCCAGGAACGGGCCTAGCACGAAGAAGCCCCACATCCCGTAGATGATCGACGGGATGCCGGCGAGCAGTTCGATGGCGAGGCCGATCGGGCGGCGCAGCCACATCGGGCACAGCTCGGTGAGGAAAATCGCGATGCCGAGACCGACCGGGATCGCGATCATCATCGCGATCAGCGACGTCACCAGCGTGCCGTAGATCGGGCCGAGCGCGCCGAGGACCGGCGGATCATTGGCCGGCGCCCAGCGCGAGGTGGTGAGAAACGAGAAGCCGAATTCGCGGATCGCCGGCAGGGCACCGACGATCAGCGAGATGATGATGCCGCCGAGGATCAGCAGCACCGAGATCGCGCAAGCGCGCGTCGTCCAATAGAAGGTCTTGTCGCCGAGCTTGAAGGCACTCAGGGCCTTGGCCCGATCGTAAGGTCCGGCAGCCGTCTGCAACCCGGTCGTCTCAACCGCCATGTCCGCCACGCTAACTCTCCTCATGCCTACTGCAGGGCCGAAACCGCGCCTCGCGGCTGGAGATCTGAATTGAAAACCGGATGCGCGATCGAGGGTCGCGCCAGCACCGACTGCGGTGCAAAGCCGGAGCCCGAGTGTACGAGCCTCGGGGTCCGTCGTTCGCGTGAACGTCGGGCTGCGACCCGGACGGATCCGGATCGCAGCTAAACTTCAGACTATCAGCTCTTGATGTCCGCGGCCCAGGTCTTCTCGATAAGCTTGACGACCGGTTCCGGCATCGGGATGTAGTCGAGCTCTTCGGCCGCCTTGGCGCCCTTCTCGAACGCCCACTTGAAGAACTTGACGGCTTCGGCGGACGCCGCCTTATCGACCGGCTCCTTGTGCATCAGGATGAAGGTCGCGGCGGTGATCGGCCACGAGGCTTCGCCCGGCTGGTTGGTCAGGATCAGGTAGTAGCCCGGAGCCTTGGCCCAGTCGGCGTTCGACGCGGCAGCCTGGAAGGCCGCGATGGTCGGCTGCACGGTCTTGCCGGCGCTGTTCACCAGGCCGGTGTAGGTCAGCTTGTTCTGCTTGGCGTAGGCGTATTCGACGTAACCGATCGAATTCTTGGTCTGACCGACGTTGCCGGCAACGCCTTCGTTGCCCTTGGCGCCGACGCCGACCGGCCACTCGACCGCGGTGCCCGAACCAACCTTGGCCTTCCAGTCAGCGCTGACCTTGGACAGGTAGTCGGTGAAGTTGAAGGTGGTGCCCGAACCGTCGGAGCGGCGAACCACGGTGATCGCGTCGCTCGGCAGGCTGACCTTCGGGTTCAGCTTCTTGATCGCCGGGTCGTCCCACTTGGTGATCTTGCCGATGTAGATGTTGGCCAGGGTCTCGCCGTCGAGCACCATCTCGCCCGGCTTCACGCCTTCGAGGTTCACGACCGGCACGATGGCGCCCATCACCATCGGCCATTGCACCAGGCCTTCCTTGTCGAGCTGTTCCGGCTTCAGCGGCGCGTCGGTGGCGCCGAAGGTCACGGTCTTGGCGATGATCTGCTTGATGCCGGCGCCCGAACCGATCGACTGATAGTTCAGACCGTTGCCAGTGTCCTTCTTATAGGCATCGGCCCACTTCGAGTAGACGGGGTACGGGAAGGTGGCGCCAGCGCCGGTGATGTCGGCGGCGAAGGCCGAGGTCGACGCCGCAACCAGACCGGCCGCGACGATTGCCTTGATGAAATTCATGGGGAAGGTCTCCATCTGTAAGCGAAGCGCTCAGCGCGCCCGACTGCGCTTACCCCGCCCGTCTACGAGCGGTCGGTTGACCTTTTATGAGGGTTTGATGACAGTCATGTGACTGCACTAAGCGCCTGACATCGAACGATTATTCGACTCAGACCTGGGGCTTTCCCTGAGGGAAACAGACGGTGAAAGTGGCGCCCTTTTTCAGCACGCTTTCGATCAGCAGACGGCCGCGGTGACGGTTAACAATATGTTTCACCAGCGATAATCCTAACCCCGTACCACCCTGAGAGCGGCTGTCGCCAACGTCCACCCGGTAGAACCTTTCGGTCAGCCGCGGCAGATGCTCGGGCGCGATACCGGGGCCGAAATCGCGCACCAGCGCGCGATACTCCGGCACGCCGTCGCCCGACACGGCAGCCACCACCGAGACCACCACACGGCCGCCCGAGGCGCCATACTTCAGCGCGTTCTCGATCAGGTTTTCGAACAGCCGCAGCAGCTCTTCGCGATCGCCGGCGATGGTCGCGGCGTCCTCCGGCAGCTCCAGCTCGATCACCACCTGGCGTTCTTTGGCCAGCGGCTCAAGGCCGTCGGTGACCTGCTTGATCAGCGGCTTCAGGTCGATGATCGCATCGGGGCGAACATGCGCGCTGAGCTCGACCCGCGACAGCGACAGCAGGTCGTCGATCAGCCGCGCCATCCGGGTCGCCTGAGCGTGCATGATGCCGAGGAAACGCTCGCGCGCCTTCGGATCGTCGCGCGCCTGCCCCTGCAGCGTGTCGATGAAGCCGGACAAGGCCGCGAGCGGCGTGCGCAGCTCGTGGCTGGCATTGGCGACGAAATCGGCGCGCATCTCCTCGACCCGGCGCAGCGGCGTCAGGTCGTGGAACGTCATCAGCATGCATTGATCGGTGCCGCCGAACGCGGTCGGCACCTGCACCGGCGCGATGATCAGTTCGAGCCAGCGTTCGATCGAGCCGTGATCGAGATAGGTGGCGCGGCGCGGCTCCGAGGTCGCAATCGCCTCGCGCAGCGCGGTGACGATCTCGGGGCTGCGCAGCGCAAACTGCGCCAGCTCCCGCACCCGCAGCGCCGGCGCGAGCTGCGCCGCAGCGGCGTTGAGGTGGATGACCCGGCCGGCACGATCGAGCAGCACCGCCGGATCGGGCATGCCGGCGACGATGGCACGCACCACCGGCATTTCCACCGGGCTGACGCCGAGCGTGTCGTCGAGCGCGCTGGAACTGTCATGCAACCGCCATGGCACCAGCGCGGCGGCGACCAAGCAGGCGAACGCCGCGATCGCCGGACCGATCGCGAGCTGGGCGAACAGCACCAGCGCGGTGAGCGCGAGCGCGCCGGCGATCAGGATGATCGCGGCGTGGCGAAGCCGATCGGACCAATGCGTCAGCAGCGATGTGGAAGACGGTGTCGGCGGAGCGAGTACGAGTTCGCGGACCGGGCGGGCTTGCTCGTCGGGCGCGGGTGCGGTGGTCATGGCTCAACCTGGTGAGGGATCTCCGCGCACCGGTTCCGGCTTCAGCGCTTCGGCCAGCGGACGAACCCGCTTCAGCCGCGCACCGAGCACGATCTCCCGGACCGCAAGCACGACGACCGATATCACGAACGGCACGATGTAGTACAGCAGGCGGAACAGCAGCATGCCGGCGAGCAGCTCTTCCTTGTCCATCTGCCACAGCCCGACCAGCATCGCGGCGTCGAACACGCCGAGCCCACCGGGCGAATGGCTGGCGAAACCGAGCAGCGTCGCCGACACGAAGATCACCGCGACCACCACGAAGCCGACATTGGGCTCATCGGGGGTCAGCACGTACATCGCGAGCGCGCAGAAGCCGAGATCGACGATGCCGATCGCGATCTGCAGCAGCGTCAGCTTGCCGCCCGGCAGGGTCACCGTCCAACTGCCGCGCCCGACGCAGCGCGGCTTGAATGACACCCACGCGACATAGACCATCAAGCCGGCAAGGATCAGCAGCGCCAGCACGCGGTTGACCGCGGGCGGCAACAGATCGACCGCAGACGCCGCCTCGGGATGATAGGCGACGCCGAGGCCGAGCACCGCGGCGTTGCCGAGCCAGAACGTCAGGCCGGCAAGGAAACACACCTTGGCGACGTCGATCGCATCGAGCCCCCAGGCCGAGTAGATCCGGTAGCGCACCGCGCCGCCGGTCAGCGCGCTGGCGCCGACATTGTGGCCGATCGAATAGCTGGTGAAGGCGGCGAGCGCGTTGACCCGGTAAGGCACGTCGTCGCGGCCGATCGCGTGAACGGCGAACAGATCGTAGAACGTCAGGGTGAAATAGCCGGCGGCGACGAACAATGCAGCGAGCGCGATCAAGGTCGGCTCGGTCTGGCCCATCGCGTCGAGCACGCGATCGTGGTCGATGCCGCGCAGGATGTGGTACAGAACGTAGCAAGCGGCCGCGATGACCGCGATGCTGACCGCAACACCGAGTTTGTGCAGGATTTGCTTCTCGCGCAGAACTTCGATCGTTCTGCGTATTGCGATCCGCATCGAGACCTCGAATCCCCTTCGCCCGCGTTCTACCCCTGGTGTCCCGGCCCTGTCGCCGTGTTTCGGCCGGCCGCACATCGTTGGTAGCGTGTTTTCCAGCCAAGTGGAATTCGGTCAACGCCGCAGGACGGTGCGCGACGCTTCAAATCCGCTTCAGCCGGCCGGCTGCGCTTCGCATTCTTGGGACTTCGTTGCAGCGCGGGACCTATCGTCGCAGCGCTCGGTCGATCACGGCCGAAAGCTGTCGTCAGGGCCGCTGCGATTGCCGCGCGACCACCCAGTAGCGGAGCCATGAACCGATGGCACACCCGATCAGATAGGCGGCCAGCATGGCGAGGAAAAGGTCGAGCCAATAGCCGGCCCGGCCGGGAACCAGACGGGCGAGCGACAGCCCGACCAGCACCGCTGCGACGCCGGCGATGCCGAGCCCGGCATTGCGCGAGAAGCTCGGGCCGCGATGCACCACCGAGATCCAGCCTACCGCGAAGCCGAGCAGCAGCGAACCGACCAGCCAGCCCCAGAAGAAATCCGCCAAAGCCACCATGCGTCACCTGACCACGAAATCGATCCGGCGATTCTTCGCCTTGCCAGCGTCGGTGTCGTTGCCGGCGACCGGGATCTTGCTGCCGTAGCCGAACGCCTGGAGACGCTCCGGCGACAGGCCGGCCCGCACCATATAGTCGACCACCTCGCGGGCGCGCTTTTCCGACAACGACTGGTTGAACGCAGGATCGCCGTCGCTGTCGGTGTGGCCGGCGATTTCGATCTTGGCATTCGGGCAGCGCATCGCGGTTTCGATCAGCCGGTCGAGCAGCGCGGCGGAATCCTTGTCGATGCTGGCGCTTGCGGATTCGAACTGGATGGTGGCCTTGGCCAGCAGCCCGTTGAACAATTGCTGGCACACCGAGGCATCGACCGGCGCGGCGGCCGGCTTGACCGACAGATCGGCCTTCACGGTCCAGCCCTGCGGCAGCTCCTTGTTCAGACCGCCGCGGATCTGATTGGCGGCGACCTCGTAAAGGGCGTCGCCGGACAGATGAACCTCACGGTCCGACAGTACCAGGGTGCCGGTCGACAGCCGCGACAGCGCGCCGAGCGCCGGCGTTGCGGCTTCGAGGAAGCCCTTCGGGGCGCCGACGCTCGCCTTGAGGTTGTCGACCACCTTTTCGCTGAAGAACTTGCGGCCGGTGGCGGCGGCCAGCGCCGCATGCACATTATTGTCCGGCACGTAGCCATCCAGCGTGACCTGCCCGGCGACCGGGTCCTTGTAGGCCCGGAACACGTAAGGCGGCGCCTCAATGTCGTTCTCGCCAACGGTGTAGCCGTCAGGAAGGCTGCGCAGCGCCGCGGCGATCGATTCACGGCCGCCGAGATCCTTGGCCATGCCCTTCAGCGCAACCTGGGTGCCGGTGAGGGTGATCTTGCCCTGCTTCAGCTTGGCGATCTGGTCGATCAGCAGCATCGCGGCGGCGTCGAACCGTTGCGGGGCGCCGCGCGCCAGAGCCATCCGGTCGACCACCTCGGTGCCGTTCACCGCCGCCCGCGCGCCATCGGCCAGCCGAGTACGGCTCGCCGGCAACGGCGCGCTGCCGGTCAGGGTCACGCGGACGACATCGCGCTCAATTGACCAGACATAAGGAGAGGCTTCCGGTACCAGCTTGGTCCGGTCGTTCACCAAACGGAGGCCCGGCACTGCCTCAACCGCGGACACCGCGGCGCGGCGCCCTTCTTCGGAGAACGCCTCGGCGGTCAGCGTGATGTCGCGGCCCGCAGCGGTGATCTTCGTTTTGTCGAGGACGGTGTCCTTGAGCGCAGCCGTGGCGCGAGCGCCAAGATCGGCTTCCACGGCCGGCATCGTCGTCCAAGCGGCGATAGCCCAGAGGATAACCAACGGAATGGCGCCGGGCCACCATTTACCGCTGGAGCTGTAGAGTCCGCGCATTCCGCTTCCCGTGGATCAGAAGCAGAGAGAAATCAAACCGTTGGAGGGCTGTCAAACGCAATTCAAGGAACCAGCAACCAAAGTTGCGCTTCCCATAACCGTTTCTTCAACCGTCGGCGCCTAGCATCGTGCAGAAATTGAGCGGCCGCTATTCGATGAAGCACTTTCGCCACAATATTATCCGCGCCGGGCTCGAAGCCCTTTATTACACCGGCGCGCATCGGGTGCTGCGCCCGATCTTTTCCGGAATCGGCACGGTTTTCATGCTGCACAACGTGCGGCCGGCCCGCGACGATTCGTTTCAGCCAAATCGCCACCTCGAGGTCACGCCGGACTTCCTCCGCGCCACGCTGCGCCATCTGCGCGAGCTCGGAATCGATCTGGTGCCGATGGACGAGTTGCACCGACGGCTGCGTGCGCGCGATTTCAGCCGTCGCTTCGCCTGCATCACGCTGGATGACGGCTATCGCGACAACCGCGATTTCGCCTTGCCGGTATTCGAAGAATTCGGCGCACCGTTCACCGTTTTCGTCACCTCCGACTTCGCCGAAGGCTCCGGCCGGCTGTGGTGGGTGACGCTGGAACGGCTGATCGCCGCCCAGAGCCGGATCGATGTTTCGATCGACGGCCAGGAGCTGCGTCTCGACACGGCGACGCCCGAAGCCAAGCAGGCGGCATTCGACCGGCTGCACGATCTGTTGCGCAGCCTGCCGAACGGCGGCGATCTCGATGCCGCGATGACGGCGCTGTGCCTACGTTACGGGATCGACGAAACCGCCGCGGCGCGCCAACTGTGCCTACCCTGGAACGAATTGCGCAGCTTCGCCGCGCACCCGCTGGTGACGATCGGCGCGCACGGCATCACCCATTGCATGCTGCGCCGGCAGACCGAGCTGGTCGCCGCGCACGAACTCACCGGCAGCCGCGCCCGCATCCAGGACGAGCTGCAACAGGCGGTCGACCACCTCGCTTATCCGTATGGCGACAGGGCGTCTGCCGGTCCGCGGGAATTCGCGATCGCGCAGGCGGTCGGCTACAAGACTGCGGTGACCACGCGCCCCGGCATGATGTTCGCCGAGTGTGCCGATCACCTCACCGCGCTGCCGCGGGTCTCGCTCAACGGTCATTACCAGGACGACCGGCTGTTGCCGGTGCTGACTTCCGGGGCAGCGACGGCAGTGTGGAACGGCTTCCGCCGCGTTGCTGCGGCGTGATTTCTTGACTCACCTCCCTGGCCGCCTCAAACAGACGGCCAAAGCCCCGAGGGAGATGTCATGTTCAAGGATCTGTTTTCGCTGCAAGGCCGCGTCGCTCTGGTGACCGGCGGCTCGCGCGGCATCGGCAAGATGATCGCGGCCGGCTTTCTCGCCTACGGCGCGACGCGCGTTTACATCACCGCGCGCAAGGCCGCAGCGTGTCAGGCCACCGCCGATGAACTCACCGAAATGTATCCCGGCGAGTGCGTTGCTCTGCCGATCGACATCTCGACCATGGCGGGCATCGACATGCTGGCCGCCGAGATCAAGCGCCGCGAGAGCTCGCTCGACATTCTGGTCAACAACGCCGGCGCCGCCTGGGCCGCCGACTTCGACGAATTCCCGGAGAGCGGCTGGGACAAGGTGATGGACCTCAACGTCAAGACGCCGTTCTTCCTGACCAAGGCGCTGGCGCCGCTGCTGCGCGCCGCCGCAAGCGCCGAACAGCCCGGCAAGGTGATCAACATCGCCTCGATCGACGGCATCTTCGTCAATCCGCTCGAGACCTATCCCTACGCGGCGTCGAAGGCCGGCCTGATCCACCTCACCCGCCGGCTGGCGGTGCGGCTGATCAAGGACCACATCGTTGTCACTGCGATCGCGCCGGGTCCGTTCGCCTCCGACATGAACAAAGCGGCGCGCGACGAGTCCGATGCAGTCGCCAAGCGCGTCCCGGCGGGCCGGATCGGCACCGACGAGGACATGGCCGGCACCGCCGTGTTCCTCGCCTCCCGCGCCGGCGACTACGTGGTCGGCTCGACCGTGACGGTCGACGGCGGCGTCGCCTTCGCCAACCCGGGCATCAAGGGCGACGGCTGGGCGTAACGCCACCGCGCTTCGGTCTCCCGCTCGAAGCGCGAGAGCCCACCTGTCCGGTCAAAAGTACTCCACCGCGACGCCCGCGCCCGAAAGCGCGCGGGCTGCGGTTTTGCGTCCCACCTGACGAAATTTGCCTTGAATTATAATGCATCGAACGGCATCCGTTCGATTGCTGGCGTTTTCGGCCGGCATTATCATTCTCCAAACAGATGTGAACGGACCGAGATGGCCGAGCCAGACGATACCGACGCGAGCTTTCTGCTCGACCTCGGCCGCCATGTCCGCACCATGCGCGGGCGGCGCGGCATGTCGCGCAAGGTGCTGGCCAAGGTCTCCGGCATCTCGGAGCGCTACATCGCCCAGCTCGAAAGCGGCAAAGGCAACGTGTCGATCATGCTGCTGCGCCGGATTTCCGAAGCGCTGGCGACGCCGCTCGAAGATTTGCTGCCGTCCAACGAGTCGTCGGCAGACTGGCCGGTGATCCGCGATCTGGTGCGGCGCGCAACCCCGGTGCAGATCGCGCATGCCAAGGACGTGTTGTCCGGCCTCGGCCGGTTCGGCGGCCTGGAGCGGGAGGCGACCTTCCACGGCATCGCGCTGATCGGCCTGCGCGGCGCCGGCAAGTCGACCCTCGGCAAGATGCTGGCCGACAGCATCGGCTGGAGTTTCGTCGAACTGAACCGCGAGATCGAACGCCAGAACGGCCTGTCGGTATCCGAGATCATCGCCCTGTACGGCCAGGAAGGTTTCCGCCGGATGGAGCAGACCGCGCTGTCGCGGCTGCTCGCCCGCCAGGAGCCGATCGTGCTGGCGACCGGCGGCGGCATCGTTTCCGAGCCGATCACCTTCGATCAGATCCTGACCTCGTTCTATACGATCTGGCTGAAGGCCGAGCCGGAGGAGCACATGGCGCGGGTGCGGGGCCAGGGCGACCTGCGGCCGATGGCCGACGACCGCGCCGCGATGCAGGAGCTGCGCACCATTCTGCAGAGCCGTGAGCCGCTGTACGCCCGCGCCGCCGGCGTGCTCGACACCGCCGGGCTGTCGGTCGAAGCCGCAGCGCAGAAGCTGGTCGCGATGGTGTCTCCGGTGTTGAGCCGCGATGCCGGCGCGTTCGGCTTGCGCCAGGCTGCGCCGTAACCGCCGCTACGGCTTGGTGCGTTCGAACTGCCGCAGCAGCTTGTTGCCGCGATCGACCGCCGCATCCATCGCGTCCTTCGCAGATTTTTCGCCGCGCACCGCATGCTCGATCTCGTCTTCGATCGCGGCCCGCACCAGCACGAACGAACCGAGCCGCAACCCGCGCGAATTCTCGGTCGGCGGCTTCAGCGTGATCTGCTCGATCGAGATCGCGGTGCCGGGATTGCGGTCGTAGAAGCCCTGCGCACGGGTGAGGTCGTAGGCCGCCTTGGTGATCGGCAAATAGCCGGTGTGCTGATGCCAGGCCGCCTGAACTTCCGGCTTCGACAGGTAAGCGAAGAACTTGGCGGCGCCCTTGTATTCGCCCGCCGTACGGCCCCGCAGTACCCATAGCGTGGCCCCGCCGATGATGGTGTTCTGCGGCGCTCCGGCGATGTCCGGCCAATACGGCAGCCGGCCGTAACCGACGTCGAACTTGGCATTGGCCAGGATGTCGGCCCGCGTTGCCGACGAGCCGATGAAGATGCCGCAGTCGCCCTGCTGGAAGCGCGGTTCGGCCGCGGTGGCGCGGCCGCTATAGTCGAAGATCTTGGTCTTCTGCCAATCGGCAAGCTGCGCGATATGGCGAATCACCGACGGATTGTTGAACACCAATTCGGCATCGAGCCCGCCCAGCCCGTTCGACCGCGTCGCCAACGGCAGGTCGTGATAGGCGGAGAAATTCTCGATGTGCACCCAGGACGGCCACGAGGTGGTGAAGCCGCAGGTCGCGCCGGCGTCGATCAGACGCTTCGCCATCGTGCCGACGTCCGGCCAGGTGGCCGGCGGCGCCTCGGGGTCGAGCCCGGCGCGCCGAAACAGCGTCTTGTTGTAGTACAGGATCGGCGTCGACGCGTTGAACGGGAACGACAGCATGTTGCCGTCGAGATCGGTGTAGTACCCGGTGACGGCTGGCAGATAATCGGCCGGCGAGAACACTTCGCTCTCGTCGCGCATCAGCTCGTACACCGGATAGACCGCGCCCTTGGCCGCCATCATGGTGGCGGTGGCGATCTCGTTGACCTGCACGATCGTCGGCTGGCTGGAGGAGCGGAACGCGAAGATCGCCGCAGTCACCGTCTGGGTGTAGTTGCCCTTGTAGGTCGGGACCACGCGGTAATCGGATTGCGACGCATTGAAATCCGCCGCCAGCTTCTCGAGCTGTCGGCCGAGCTCGCCGGACATTGCATGCCACCAGGCGATTTCGGTAGCGGCGCCGGCGGGGGCGATACCGGCGGTGGCGCAAACCAGCAAGGTGGCGGCGATTTGCGCGAGTCTTCCCAAAATTCCGGCCATCGCCTGATGCGCTCACTCCCGATAGCCATCGCCCAGGCTGATCTGCTAGCTTGGTCGGACTTCTCCGGTCCCTGCGACCGGCACCAACTGTATGGGATTGAACTTGCCGCTGTCCAGCCGAGCCGAGGTCCCTGACGGCAACACTGTGCGCGCCGCTGCAGAGGTCGACTGAGTTGGATCCGGTCGCCCCGCAGCCCGCTGATACTGAGCCGCGGCCGGACCGGCGCGGCCGCACCGGCCTCGTCGGCCTGGTGCGCGCGGTGCCGATCCGCTGGCGCATCCTGTCGATCGCCGCGCTGAACTCGCTCGTCGTGCTGGTGCTGGTGAGCCTCATCTGGAGCGGCACGCGGGTGCTGCGCACCGCCTGGGACGATGTCCGCCAGGTGCGGGAGTCCGACAAGATCCTGGCGCTATTGGAAAGCGAGACCGGGCGGCTGCAGAACCTGATCCATCGCTACATCAATCAGCCGAGCCCCGATCTGTTCGCCGAGATCCTGCTGCTGCGCGAAGCGGTGCTGGGCACGCTGACCAACCGCGCCTCCACCGATCCGATGCTGTCGGGCTCGGTCGAAGAGCTGGAGCGCGCCACCGAACGCTTCCTCGGCGGCTTCGGCGACCTGCGGGCGCTGCAGACCACCATCAAGTCCACCTACGAGAACCAGGTGCAGGCGCCGGCCCGCGATATCGCGGCGCTGTTTGCGGTGATCGGCGGCGCCACCGGTCAGCGCGACGCGCTGATCCTGCCGCCGCTCGGCCGCGCCCGCGAGGCCTTCACTGCGATGCTGGTGGCGGCCAACTCCTACTATCTGTCGCTGTCGCAGCAGGCTGCCGAAGAGGCCCAGCAGAACACCGAGACCATCGAGCGGACGATTCCGGTGATGAGCAATCTCGCCGACAACGATCTGCAGAAGATGGCGCTGGAAAAGCTGAAGCTGCGCACCGCGGCGCTGCGCGACGGTCTGCAGGAATTGACCGACCAGCTCGCCAAGCGCAGCGATCTCTTACGCAACTCGATCGACGCCAGTCAGGCCGCCACCATCGCGGCAATCGACGCGCTGTCGGTGAAGATGCGCCAGCGCGAGCAGAAAGCGCAGGAGACGTTCGACCGCACCCTCACCGGCATTTCGCGCAAAGTTCTGTCGATCGCGCTGATCTTCCTCGGTGTCATTATGACAGCCGGCATCATCATCGCACTCAGCATCCGCCTGCCGCTGCAGCAGATCCTCTCGGCGATGCACGCCATTACCTCGGGCAATTACGACCGCCGGGTTGCCGGCACCGAGGCCAAGGACGAGATCGGCGCGATGGCGCGCGCGGTCGAGGTGTTCCGCGAGAACGCGATCGACAAACGCAAGGCTCAGGACGATCTTCGCGAGTCGAAAGAAAAAGCCGAGAGCGCGCTGCTCGAATTGAAAACCGCGCAGCAGAATTTGATCGACGCCGAACGGCTCGCGGCGCTCGGCAGCCTGGTGGCCGGCGTCGCCCACGAGGTCAACAATCCGATCGGCATCAGCCTGACGGTGGCGTCGAGCTTCACCCGACGGGCGACCACCTTCGAGGCCGAGCTGAAAGGCGATACGCCGCTGCGGCGCTCGCAGCTTGACGAATTCGTCCGCAGTACGCGCGACGCCGCCCAGCAGCTCGTCGGCAATCTGCAGCGCGCCGCCGAGCTGATCCAGTCGTTCAAGCAGGTGGCGGTCGACCGGTCCCACGCCGAACGCCGGCAATTCAACCTGCACGAGGCGACCGATCAGATCGTCGCCAGTCTGAAGCCGGTGCTGAAGCGGGCACCGATCCGGCTCGACATCGACGTGCCGGAAAGCCTGGTGATCGATGGTTACCCGGGTGCCTACGGGCAGATCCTGACCAACCTGTTTCTGAACGCCGCCAACCACGCCTTCACCGACGGGCGCTCTGGCACGATCACCATCACGGCGCGGCCGCGCGGCAACGATGACATCGAGATCATCTTCGCCGACGACGGCGCCGGCATGACACCGGACGTGCAGCGCCAGGCCTTCGACCCGTTCTTCACCACTCGCCGCAACGAGGGCGGCACCGGGCTCGGCCTGCACATCGTTTACAATCTGGTGACCCAGCAGCTCGGCGGCCGGATGATGCTGGAATCAAGACTAGGACAAGGCACGACTTTTCGCATTATCATGCCGAAAACCGCCACTGGCGGAGCGGCATCCGCTGCCCCGCCCATCGACGGAAACCTGCAATGGCCGACCAGGACGATATCCTCGAGCTGATCGAAGACGCCGATTCGACGCCGGAGGTATCGGGCGCACGGAAATGGAAGATCGCGGTGATCGACGACGACACCGCGGTTCACGACGGCACCCGCTTTGCGCTGAGCGACTACAGCCTCAACAACCAGGGGCTCGAGATCCTGTCGGCCTATTCGGGCGCCGAAGGCCGCGAGCTGATGCGCGCCAACCCCGACATCGCCGCGGTGCTGCTCGACGTCATCATGGAGACCGATGCGGCCGGCCTCGATTTGGTGGAGTTCATCCGCAACGACCTGAAGAACGAGACCGTCCGCATCATCCTGCGCACCGGGCAGCCCGGTCAGGCGCCGGAGCGCCGCGTCATCGTCGACTACGACATCAACGACTACAAGGCCAAGACCGAGCTCACCGCCGACAAGCTGTTCACCTCGCTGACCGCGGCGCTGCGCAGCTATCAGCAGCTCGAGCGGATGGTGCAGACCCGGCGCGGCCTGGAAATCATCATCGACGCCGCCTCGACGCTGTACGACTTCAAGTCGATGCAGCGGCTCGCCGAGGGGGTGCTGACCCAGCTCGCCTCGCTGCTCAATGTCGATTGCGCCGGTATCCTAGTCTTACGCGACGCCGGCGACGAACTGGCGGTGCTGGCAGGCTCGGGCTGCTACAGCCGCTTCATCGGCCCCACCGGGCACAGCAATTCGCTCGACCCCGACCTGCGTCAGATGGTCGAGGAGGCGTTCCGGCGCCGCAAGCACGAATTCGCCGACCATCGCACCGTGCTCTATATCCGCACCGGCAGCGGCCGCGAAGTGGTGGTGCTGCTGCAGGCCGAGCGCGAACTGTCGGACACCGACCGTTCGCTGGTCGAGATCTTCGGCAGCCGGCTGTCGATCGCGTTCGACAACGTCATCCTGTATCGGCAGCTGCACGAGGCCAACACCCAGCTCGAAGAGCGGGTGGCCCAGCGCACCCGGGCGCTGACCCAGGCCAATCGCCGGCTGTCGACGCAGTGGCTGCGGCTGCAGCGCGCCAATGCGTTCAAGAACGAGATCCTCGGCACCGTCGCGCACGACCTGAAGAACCCGCTCGGCGTCATCCTCGGCCGTACCGAAATGCTGACCGAGCTGATCGGCGCCGAATCCTCCAAGGACCACGTCATCGCCCAGGTCGATCATATCCGCGACGCCACACGGCGGCTGACGCTGATGGTCGATCATTTGATCTCCGACGCGATGGCGGACGCGTTCGACATCTCGATCCGGCGCGAGGCTGTCGACATCGCCGCACTGGTCGGCGAGGTCGCCGAGGCCAACCGGCCGATGGCGCAGAACAAGCAGCAGGTGATCTCAGTGTCGACGCCGGAGGCCTGCGCGACGATGTGCGATTCCGATCGGATGCGCGAGGCGATCGACAATCTGGTCAGCAACGCCATCAAATACAGCCCGATCGGCGGCAACATCGCCCTGCAGGTCGACGGTGATGGCGACAGCACCATGATCCGCGTCACCGACGAGGGCGCAGGATTGTCGCCGGAAGATCTGAGCCGGCTGTTCGGGCGTTTCCAGCGGCTGTCCGCCAAGCCGACGGCGGGCGAAAGCTCGACCGGCCTTGGGCTGTCGATCGTCAAGAAGATCGTCGACATGCATGGCGGCGAGATCATCGCCGAGAGCCCCGGCCCCGGTCAGGGCGCGACCTTCACCATCATTCTGCCCGCAGCATCGGTGTCATGAGCCAGAACCCGCACATCATCGTCGTCGACGACGAAGCCCCGGCCCGCGAGATGGTCGGCGACTATCTCAAGATGCACGGCTTCGCCGTCACGCTGTGCGATGGCGGCAAGAGCCTGCGTGCCGAGATCGCCACCAAGCTGCCGGACCTGGTGGTGCTGGACCTCAACATGCCGGAAGAGGACGGGCTGTCGATCATCCGCGACCTCAAGGCCAAGTCCAACGTTCCGGTGATCATGCTGACCGCGACCGCAAGCCCGATCGACCGGGTGGTCGGCCTCGAACTCGGCGCCGACGATTACATCGCCAAGCCCTGCGAGCTGCGCGAATTGATGGCCCGCATCCGGTCGGTGCTGCGCCGCGCGGCGCCGCCGAAGCCCGCCGCCGCAGAGCCAGCGAGCGCCGCCAAGGCCGACAGCGCCCAGCTGGTGCGGTTCGGCACCAAATGGCTCGATCTCGAAGCCCAGGCGCTGCGCGACGATGACGGCAACGAGCATCCGCTGACGGCATCGGAATTCGGCCTGCTGAAAGTGTTCGCCGCGAATCCGAAACGGGTGCTGTCGCGCGAGCGGCTGCTGGAGCTGGCGAATGCGCGCGACGCCGAAGCGTTCGACCGCGCGGTCGATCTCCGCATCATGCGGATCCGCCGCAAGATCGAGCCGGACCCGACAAAGCCGGCCGTAATCAGGACAATTCGCGGCGGGGGCTATTTGTTCTCGCCCGCCAGCGACCGCGCCTGAGCCGGCTCACCGCCGGTATCGCTGGCTGCCGCCCCTGATCTCCCTCGCTTTTTCGGCCGAATGTTTCGTCGCGGCTCCGGCGACGAAACACTTCCATTTCGCCACGAAACCATTTTCCCCTCCGGCGCAGACCTCCTGAAACGGTAGCTGGCTAGTAGTTCTCCCAACACGCCGCGGGGGAGCGCGGCACGAAGGGAGCTCGTCATGCAGAACGTCATTGCGCTCAACGACGCCGGCCGCCTGGGCATCCTGGCCGCCAGAGCCACGAGCGATGAAATGCTGCTCGCCAGCATTGCGGGCGGTGACCGGACTGCGATGCATACTCTGTACGCCCGGCACAATGTGCGGGTGTATCGCTTCATCCTGCGCATAGTGCGCGACGCCGCGACCGCCGAAGACCTGGTCAGCCAAGTCTTCCTCGACGTGTGGCGGACCGCCCGGCAGTTCGAAGGCCGCGCTCAGGTCTCGACCTGGCTGCTGTCGATCGCTCGGTTCAAGTCGCTGACCGCGCTGCGCCAGCGCCAGCACGAAGACATCGACCAGGACGACGTGCTGGAGATCGCCGACGGCTCGGACTCGCCGGAGACCGCACTCGACCGCAGCCGCACCAGCGACATCCTGCGCGCCTGCATCGCCAAACTGTCGCCGGCACATCGCGAGATCATCAATCTCGTCTACTACCATGAGAAGTCGGTCGAGGAAGTCGGACGCATCGTCGGCATTCCGCAGAGCACGGTGAAGACCCGGATGTTCTACGCCCGCAAGCAGCTTGCCGAATTGCTGAAGCGTCACGGCGTCGAAAGCCTCGCGGCCTGACGTCGCACGCGAGGCTGTCCGCGCCGCTTGGTCGCACGCCGGCAGTTTGGAGAGGTTCTGGTTCGCCGCCCTCGTGCCACGATGTGCTGGTCACTATAGTCAACACAGCGATGCCGGATCGTCGAACGAAACAATTGAAACGATCGACGACATCGAACGGAAAGATCAGCCTGCTAGGGTGATCTTCATCGACGCAGCGGCCACCAAACGCAGGTCGCGCGACAGCGAATTTTCAAAGCCTCCGACACCCCATCGTAGGCCTCCAAGGGACCCGGACGAGATGCCCCCTCGTCCGGGTTTTGCCTTGTTGAAGGTACGCCGATGCGTTGTGTTGCCGCAGCACGATCGATGCCACGCAAATCAGGAACAAACCGGACGATTTTCGATTGAGTGCAGCGCCGTCGCGGAATTGTTAACCGCTGCCGTCTAGGCATCGATACACTGCGGCGATACATAGTCGCTCGATGATGTGCGCATCATCTTACGCTCACGTCTACGGATCGGTGGGATGTTCGAAAGTCTTGATCCGGTGGTGCTGGCGCGCCTCCAGTTCGCCTTCACGGTGTCGTTTCACATCATCTTCCCCGCCTTTTCGATCGGCCTTGCGAGCTATCTCGCGGTGCTCGAAGCGCTGTGGCTGTGGACCAAGCGTGAAGTCTTCATCAACCTGTTCAATTACTGGATGAAGATCTTCGCCATTGCGTTCGGCATGGGCGTGGTGTCGGGCATCGTGATGTCCTACCAGTTCGGCACCAACTGGGCGGTGTTCTCCGACAAGACCGGCCCGGTGCTCGGCCCGCTGATGGCCTATGAGGTGCTCACCGCCTTCTTCCTCGAGGCGGGATTCCTTGGCGTCATGCTGTTCGGCCTCAAGCTGGTAGGGCCGCGGCTGCACTTCCTCGCCACGCTGATGGTCGCGATCGGTACGCTGACCTCCGCGTTCTGGATTCTGTCGGCCAACTCCTGGATGCAAACCCCGACCGGCTACGGCGTCAACGAGGCCGGGCAGTTCGTCGCGGTCGACTGGTTCAAGCTGATCTTCAATCCGTCATTCCCGTATCGTCTCGCCCACATGGTGCTGGCCGCCTATCTGACCACCGCGCTCGTGGTCGGCTCGGTCGGCGCCTATCATCTGCTGAGCAACACCCGGCAGCCTGGCGCGCGGATGATGTTCTCGATGGCGATGTGGATGATCGCCGTGGTAGCGCCGATCCAGATCTTCGCCGGCGACGCGCATGGCCTCAATACGCTGGAGCACCAACCCGCCAAGGTGATGGCGATGGAAGGCCATTACCAAAGCCACCCTGACGGTGCGCCGCTGATCCTGTTCGGCCTGCCTGATCAGGACGCCGCGGTGGTGCGCTACGCGCTGCAGATTCCGAAGCTGTCATCGTTGATCCTGAAGCACTCGCTCGACGCACCGCTCGCCGGCCTCGACACCGTGCCGCGTGAAAACTGGCCGCCGGTGCCGATCACCTTCTGGTCGTTCCGCGTGATGGTCGCGCTCGGCTTCCTGATGCTCGGCCTCGGCGTGTTCAGCCTGTGGCTGCGCTGGCGCGGCCGGCTGTTCGAATCCCGCCCGCTGCACCGCTTCGCGCTGGCGATGGGCCCGGCCGGCTTCGTCGCCGTGCTGGCCGGCTGGGTGACCACCGAGACCGGGCGGCAGCCATTCACCGTGTTCGGCCTGCTGCGCACCGTCGACTCAGTATCGCCGCTAGCCGCTCCGGCGGTGGCGACGTCGCTGATCGCCTTCATCGTGGTGTATTTTGCCATCTTCATCGCAGGCGTGGTCTACATCCTGCGACTGATGGCGCATCCGCCGCACCACGGCGAAGAGGGCCCGCGCGGCGATACGCCCGAACGCGCCGCCGGCATCACGCCGGCGCCGGCGATCGCCACCCGCAGATTCAGTTGAGCAGGATTCGGCTGTGACTATGGCTTACGATGTCGCGACGATCTGGGCTTTCATCATCGCCTTTGCGGTGTTCGTCTATGTGGTGATGGACGGCTTCGACCTCGGCCTCGGCATTCTGTTTCCGCTGTTCCGCACCAAGCGCGACCGCGACGTCATCATGAACAGCGTCGCGCCGGTGTGGGACGGCAACGAGACCTGGCTGGTGCTCGGCGGTGGCGGCCTGTTCGCGGCATTTCCGCTGGCCTATGCGGTGCTGATGCCGGCGCTGTACACGCCGATCATCGCGATGCTGCTCGGCCTGGCGTTTCGCGGCGTCGCGTTCGAATTCCGCTGGCGCACCCAGCGCGAGCGCAACCGCTGGGACGTCGCATTCTTCCTCGGCTCGCTGGTGGCCACATTGGCGCAGGGTATCGCGCTCGGCGCGCTGCTGCAGGGCGTTCACGTCGAAGGCCGCGGCTATGCCGGCGGCTGGTGGGACTGGCTGACGCCGTTCAGCCTGCTCACCGGCGTCGCGCTGGTGATCGGCTATTCGCTGCTCGGCGCCACCTGGCTGGTGATGAAGACCACCGGCGACCTGCGCGAGAAGGCGTATCGCCTGAGCCGCTGGCTGCTGTTCGCGCTGCTCGCCGCGATCGTCGCCGTCAGCGCCGCGACGCCGTTCCTCAGCTACGACTATTCGCAGCGCTGGTTCGCCTGGCCGAACGTGCTGGCCACCGCGCAGGTGCCGCTCGCCGTCGCCATCGTCACCGCGCTGCTGCTGCGCGCGCTGGCGCAGCGCCGCGACTATCAGCCGTTCCTGCTGACGCTGTGCCTATTCGCGCTGTCCTATGCGGGCCTCGGCATCAGCCTGTGGCCCTATGTGGTCCCGCGCAGCATCACCATCTGGCAGGCAGCCGCGCCGGAGAACAGCCAGCTGTTCATGCTGGTCGGCGTCGCCATCCTGGTGCCGATCATCCTGACCTACACCGCGTGGGCCTATTGGGTGTTTCGCGGCAAGGTCGATCCGGAGAACGGCTATCATTGAGCGCGCCGATTGAACCGAAAACGCCGCTGCCACGACGACTGCTGTGGTTCGTGGCGCTGTGGCTTGCCGGTGTCGGCGCGGTGACGCTGGTCTCGCTGCTGCTGCGGTTGTGGATCGGTAAGGGCTGACGTGATACATAGCCCCGCCAGTGTTTGCGATGGGGGTATCATGAGATTTCCGCGCTTGTTGAGCCGGGTGGTGGCCGCGGCAGCCCTGGTCACGCTCGCTTCGATGCCGAGCTACGCGCAGCAGCAGGATCCCGGTGACGAGCCCGGTCTGATCGCCGACGACGGCTACGTGCTGCCGCCGGAGTGGCAGAAGCAGATGGTGTATTTCCGCACCACCGAAGCGCCCGGCACCATCATCGTCCAGACCTCCGAACGCTATCTGTATCTGGTTCAGGGCAACAACCGGGCGCTGCGCTACGGCATCGGTGTCGGCCGCGAAGGCTTCACCTGGCAGGGCCTGTTAAAGATCTCGCGCAAGGCCGAATGGCCGGATTGGGTGCCGCCGCCGGAGATGATCCAGCGCCAGCCTTATCTGCCGCGCTTCATGGCCGGCGGCCCGGGCAATCCGCTCGGCGCGCGGGCGATGTATCTCGGCTCGACGGTGTATCGCATCCACGGCACCAACCGCCCCGACACGATCGGCACCGCGATTTCGTCCGGCTGCTTCCGGCTGGTCAATGCCGACGTGATGGACCTGTACGACCGCGTGCCGGTCGGCACCAAGGTGGTGGTCCGGCAAAAGCCCGAGCTGTAACGGCGCGGCGGCCTTCCCTTCTCATTGCGAAAGACTCAGCATGTTCAAACGGACGTTTCAGACCGGGCTCGCGATCGGGCTCGTGGTCGCGGCGGGCATCGCGGCGGCAGCGATCACCTATGAGCGCTACGACACCAAGACGCTGAAGCGCACCATCCGCCGCGATGCCGTGCTGTGCGGCGTCAATAAGGGCCTGCCCGGCTTCTCGACGCCCGACGACAAGGGCAACTGGAGCGGCTTCGACGTCGACTTCTGCCGCGCGGTGGCGGCGGCGATCTTCGACGATCCGAACAAGGTCCAGTTCGTGGCGCTCGACGCCAACGAGCGCTTCAAGGAACTGCAGAGCCGCAAGGTCGACATCCTGTCGCGCAACTCGACCTGGAGCATGTCGCGCGAAACCAACTACGACCTGTATTTCCCGGCGGTCGCCTATTACGACGGCCAGGGCTTCATGGTGCCGGCCTCGCGCAAGATCGACAGCGCGGTCGAACTCGACGGCAGCAAGGTCTGCGTCCAGAACGGCACCACCACCCAGCTCAACCTCGCCGATTACTTCCGTGCCAACAACATGAAGTTTCAAGAGGTCAAGTCGGAGAAGTTCGACGACGTCGTGAAGGCCTACAAGGATGGCCAGTGCGACACCTTCACGGCCGACGTGTCGCAGCTCTACGCGTTGCGCAAGACCTTCGAGAAGTCCGGCGACCACGTCATCCTGCCCGACGTCATCTCCAAGGAGCCGCTCGCACCGGTGGTACGCCAGCGCGACGACGACTGGATGATGATCGTGAAGTGGACGCTGTACGCCATGATCAACGCCGAAGAGCTCGGCGTCACCTCGCAGAACATCGGCGAAGCGCTGAAGTCGAAAAAGCCGGACGTGATGCGCCTGGTCGGCACCGAAGGCGCGTTCGGCGAGGATCTCGGCCTGTCGAAGGACTGGGCCGCCCGCGTCATCCGCCACGTCGGCAACTACGGCGAAGTCTACGACCGCAACGTCGGCAAACTCGGCATCCCGCGCGGCATGAACCAGCTCTGGAGCAACGGCGGAATTCAGTACGCGCCGCCGATCAGGTAGGAACGGCGTCAGTCCGTCTCGTCGGCGCTGCTACACCCTCGACCGTCATCGCCCGCGAAGGCGGGCGACCCAGTATTGCAGAGCGCCGGCGATCAGCAACGAAGTCTCTAGAATACTGGATCCCCGCATACGCCGGGATGACGACTGTGGGCGGGGTTGAAGGTCTTTGGCGTCGAACGCCAACCGCCGATAGCACCCTCTCGTTCGTCATTCCGGGGCGCGCGCAGCGCGAGCCCGGAATCTCGCGGTTCAGGACCAGATCTCAAAACAATCTCGGGATTCCGGGTTCGCGAGCTAGCGCTCGCGCCCCGGAATGACCACGGAAGCAGGCTGACGAAAAGGAGCTCAGTACTTCTTCCACTCCGCCAGCGCTTCGGCGTGGTAGGCGCTGTCGCCGAGCAGTTCCTGCAACACGCGGGCGCGTTTCATGAACAGGCCGATGTCGAACTGGTCGGTCATGCCCATGCCGCCGTGCATCTGCACGCCTTCTTGCACCGCGAGCGTCGCCACCGTGCCGGCCTTGGCCTTGGCGACAGCGACCGCCACGCGCGCCTGCGCGGCGTCGGCATCGACCGCCTGCAACGCCTTGAGCACCGCGGCGCGGAGGATTTCGATCTCGGTGTAGAGATGCGCGGCGCGGTGCTGCAGCGCCTGGAATTCGCCGATCAGCTTGCCGAACTGCTTGCGCTCTTTCAGATAGCTCACCGTCCGCCCGAACGCCTCGTCGGCAACGCCGAGCATTTCGGCGGCGACGGCAGCGCGGCCGACATTCAGCACCGCCTCGAGCAGCGCACCGCCGCGATCGACTTCGCCGAGCACCTGATCGGCATTCACCTCGACGTCGTCGAAGCTGATCCGCGCCGCATTATGCGCGTCGACCATCACGGTGCGTTCGATTGCAACACCCTTGGCCTTCGGGTCGACCAGGAACAGCGTCAGCCCATCCGCGTCACCAGCTTGCCCCGCGCTGCGCGCCGCGACGATCAGAAGGTCGGCGACGTGGCCGTCGACCACCAGCGCCTTGTCGCCCTTCAGCTTGAAACCATTGCCGGCGCGCGTCGCCGCCAGTGCGATTTTCGCCGGCCGGTGCTTGGCGCCTTCGTCGACCGCGAGCGCCGCGATCAGCGAGCCATCGGCGATCTTCGGCAAGTAGGCCTTCTTCTGCGCCTCCGAGCCGCCGCGAGCCAGCGCGGACGTCGCCAGGATCGCGGTCGACAACAGCGGCGACGGCGTCAGGTTGCGGCCGATCTCCTCCATCACCACGCCGGCCTCGACGCAGCCGAGCCCCGAGCCGCCGAACTCCTCCGGCACCAGCAGGCCGGCAAAGCCCATCTCGGCGAAGCTCTTCCACAAGTCGCGCGAAAAGCCGGTGGCGTCACGCTCGTCGCGCAGCTTGCGCAAATGCGCCACCGGCGCCTTGTCGCCGATCAGCCCGCGCGCCGAGTCGCGCAGCATGGTTTGTTCTTCGGTGAGGACGAGAGCCATGGGTGAGGTTTCCGATCAGATCAATGATGTTGCAACGATACGAGGACCTCATGGTGAGGAGGCGCGCGCAGCGCGCCGTCTCGAACCATGAGCGCCGTGGCCCCTCATCCTTCGAGACGCGGCCTGACGGCCGCTCCTCAGGATGAGGACACCGACTACGCCCCGGGCAGATCCAGGATGCGCTTGGCGACGATGCCGAGCATCACTTCGCTGGTGCCGCCTTCGATCGAGTTGGCCTTGGTGCGCAGCCAGGCGCGGGCGCGGGCGCCTTCTTGGCTGCGCTCGCTCTCCCACTCCAGCGCATCGATGCCGCCGGCCGACATCAGGATCTCGTGGCGGCGCTTATTCAGCTCGGTGCCGTAGTACTTCATCGCCGACGAGAACGCCGGATGCAGTTGCCCGGCCTTGGCGAGATCGACCGCCCGCTCAGCCGCACAAGCCAGCGCCGCCTCGTCAACGTCGAACGTGGCGATCTGGCCGCGCAGGATCGGATCGTCGAGCCGACCCTTCTCGTCGGTGCCGAGCGAATCCGCCGCGACCTGGCCGAGCGGCCGGCCGCCGTCGCGGCCGCCCATCCCGGAGATCATCGCGCGCTCGTGCTGCAGCAGATACTTCGCCACATCCCAGCCGCGGTTGATGGTGCCGACGACGTGCGACTTCGGCACGCGAACGTTGTCGAAGAAAGTCTCGCAGAACGGCGACTTGCCGGAAATCAGCAGGATCGGCTTGGTCGTCACGCCCTTCGAGGTCATGTCGAACAGGATGAAGCTGATGCCGTCATGCTTCTTGGCGGTCGGATCGGTCCGCACCAAGCAGAAGATCCAGTCGGCATAGTTGGCGTAAGACGTCCAGATCTTCGAGCCGTTGATGATGAAATCGTCGCCGTCGCTCTCGGCGCGGGTCTGCAACGACGCAAGGTCGGAGCCGGCGTTCGGCTCGGAGTAGCCCTGGCACCAGCGGATTTCGCCGCGCGCGATCTTCGGCAGATGCTCGGCCTTCTGCTGCTCGTTGCCGTATTTCAACAGCGCCGGTCCGAGCATCCAGATGCCGAATGAGGACAGCGGCGAGCGCGCGCCGATCGCCGCCATCTCTTCGCGCAGGATCTTGTGGCGCGCACCATCGAGCCCGCCGCCGCCGTATTGCGTCGGCCAGTCCGGCACCGTCCAGCCCTTGTCGCGCATCCGCTCGAACCAGACCTTCTGCGCCTCGGAGGCGAATTTGGCGTTGCGGCCGCCCCAGAAATTGTCCTCGTCGCCTTGCATTGGCGTGCGCATCTCGGCGGGGCAATTCGCCTCCAGCCAGGCGCGGGTCTCGGCGCGGAATGTATCGAGATCGGTCATGCGGTTTCCATCCACATTTGCGCCGGCGCGTTGCACGCCGGCGATGCATTTGTTGGCGGCGACCTTGGCGCGTCGCGCGGTGGAATTCAATATCCGTCTCGGGCGGCGGTCTTGCGGCGATGTGCTAGGGAACGAACGCCCGACAGCCAAAGAGGACAAACGAGGATGCGCCTGAATTTGCTTTCGCCTGGCGAAATGACCGCCGAGCAACGCGCCATCTATGACGAGTCGATCGCCAGCAAGCGCGGCAGCCCGCCGCCGCCGATGATGGCGTGGCTGGCGAGCCCGGAGATGGCCCGGCACGCCACCCGGCTTGGCGCCTTCCTGCGCTACGACACCTCGCTGACGCCGGCGCTGTCGGAGCTGGCAATCCTGGTCACCGCGCGGCATTGGACCGCGCAATTCGAATGGTACGCGCACAAGAAGATGGCGCTCGATGGCGGCCTCGATCCCAAGATCATCGACGCGGTCCGCGACCGCCGCACGCCCACCTTCGACGATCCGAAGGCGCAGGTGATCTACGACGTCGCCCGCGCTTTGCATGAAGCCAAGGGACTGCCGCAGCCTCTCTACGACGAAGCGATGCGGCTGCTCGGCGAGCGCGGTCTGGTCGAAGTGATCGGGCTGTGCGGCTACTACACCATGGTGTCGATGACGCTCAACGCCTACCAGTTCCCGCTGCCCGACGGCGAGACGCCGGAGCTGGCGTAAACCAGTCCTCTGGGACACGCCGAAGCAGGCGGATCCGGAATCCAGACAGTGATCCTGAGAGATTCCGGGTTCGCGCGTTCCGCGCGCCCCGGAATGACCGACCGAGAAGTCATCTCCGTCGTCGCCGCACCATGATCAGCGCTGCAGCGGCGAGCTGCAGCGCGATGCAGCCGGCGAAGGGCAGCGTGTAGCTGCCCGATGCATCGCGCAGCAGGCCGATGACACCGGGGCCGAACGCATAGGTGACCTGGTTGATCGCGGTGTTGAGCGCCACCAGGATACCGAACGACGACGCCGGGAATTCGCGCTGGATGATCAGCGCCGGCAAGGTGATCAGATTGCCGACCGAGAAGCCGAACAGCGCGCAGGCAACCAACAAGAGCGTCGCATCCCGGGTCGAGATGAGCACACCCAACGCCACCGCCTGGCTGGCGAACGACAGCGCCGAGACCAGACGCTGATTGAGGCGGTCGATCACCACCGACAGCGACACCCGGCCAACCACCGCCATCGCGGTCAGCAGCGACGTCGCCACCGCGGCACGCTCCCGTCCGATCAGCGGATCGAGATAGGCGATCAGGTGGACGATGAACCCGACCTGCGCGAACAGCACCAGCGAAAACGCGATGGTGGCGGTCAGAAAACCGAGGTCGCGTAGCGCACCGCTGCGGATCGCGCCGGAGGACAGCGCCCGCGGCGCGGTGGCCGCAGCCACAGCATTGGCGAGATGCGGCGGCGGCGCGACCACGATCGCGACCAGCGGCATCAGCAGCACCACCGCGGCGATCGCCGCCGCCGTAGTCGCCCCGGTGAAGCCGAGCGCGCCGATCAGCGCTACCAGCAGCGGCACGCCGGCGATGCCGCCGAAGCTGGCGCCGTTCAGCGCTAGGCTGATCGCCATGCCGCGGCGCTGGTCGAACCACAGGCCGAGCGTGTTCGTAATTGCGCCGAGACTGGTGCCGGCCCACCCGACCGCGAGGATCGCATCCACCGCGTAGAGCTGCCACGGCGCGTCGATGCGGCCGAGCAGCACCGTGCCGAGTGCCATCGCCGCAATGCCACCGAGCAGGCAGGCGCGCGCGCCGATGGCGCGGATCACATCGCCGACGAACGCCACCAGCAGTGCACCGGCGAGATAGAAGAAGGTGGTGGCAGTCGCGATCTGCGACGATGGCCAGCCATGAAGTCGGGACAATTCGGCGAGGTACACGCTCTGGCCGTAGAAGCCGAGCCCCCAGCCGAAGGTGGCGACGATGAAGCACACCGCGACGATCCGCCAACCGTGATAGCGGAACGAGGTCTCGTCGGGAGCGGGAGCGGTCACCATCGGCGGCGGCGAGCGCGGCCGGTCGCACGCGACGGCATTGCTTCACTCCCTGTCCCGGCTCGAGGCCGGACGTGTTGTTGCGCGGCTCAGACGCCGCGATCGGATAGTTCGGTGGCGGCGTCAGCCACCCGTTTCCGGACTTTCGACCAGCCGGTGATCGCCAGCACGATCAGGCCGAGCAGCACCGGCGGGAACACCGCGAGATTCACGGTGGTCCAGCCGTAGTTCGCCAGCAGCTGGCCGGACGAGAACGAGCCGAGCGCCATCAGGCCGAAGATGATGAAGTCGTTGAACGCCTGGACCTTGTTCTTCTCGCTCGGCTGATGCGTCTCGAGCACTAGCGCCGAGGCGCCGACGAACGCCAGATTCCATCCGACGCCGATCACGAACAGCGTCGCCCAGAAGTGCGGGGCGGTGACGCCGAGCAGGCCGATCGACGCACCAAGCGCTTCCAGGATCAGGCCGGCAGCGACCACGCGCGGCGCGCCGAATTTGGCGATCAGCGAGCCGGTAACGAAGCTCGGCGCATACATCGCCACGATGTGCCACTGCAGGCCGAAATTGGAATCACCGACACTCAGGCCGCACATCTGCATCGCCAGCGGTGCCGAGGTCATCACCAGATTCATCATCGGATAGGCGATGGCGCCGCACAGCGCCGCGGCGATGAAGCGCGGCTGCCGCACGATCTCCAGCAGCGGCCGGCCACCGGCCTGCTCGGCGGGCTTCGGCTTGGGTGCATCGACGCCCCACAGCACCGCCATCGCGATCAGCGCGATCGCCGCCTGCACCACATAGGAGAATGCGAACAGAAAAGGCTGCCAGACATCCATGGTCCACTGCACGAGCTGTGGACCGAGCACGCCGGCGAACACGCCGCCGGCCATCACCCACGACACCGCCTTCGGGCGATAGGCGGCGCTGGCACCATCGGCGGCGGCGAACCGATAAGACTGCGACACGGCGGCGTACAGCCCGCCGATGAACGTCGCGATGCAGAACAGCAGGAACGAGCCGTACAGGATGGCGACAGCACCGAGCACGCCGGTGAGCGCGCCGCAGCCGGTGCCGATCATGAACGAAACGCGGCGACCGTAAACCCGCGCGATCCAACCGGTCGGCAGCGTGCCGGCGGCAAGGCCCAGCACGTACATCGACAGCGGCACGGTCGCGAGCGACATCTCCGGCGCGAGCTGCGCGCCGATGATCGAGCCGGTCGCGAAAATCACCGCGGCGTTGGCGCCGGTCAGCGCCTGGGCCGCGACCAGCCGCACCACGTTGGAACGGGCACGGGCATCGTCTTCGACGATGTCGTTGGCCGTCGCATCGACCATCGGCAGGGATTCTCCTCGCACCGGTCGACAACGGCCGGCGATTGCGCGCGCATCATAGGGCCGGGCGGGGCGTGATCAACCCGCCGCGCCGCCGGCTGCCGCATGGCCCTCCGCCGGTTTCGCCCGTACGAATACCAGGATCAGGTTGTTGGCCGGCATCTCGACGATCTCGCTCAGCGCCAGACCGGCGCCGGCCGCGAGCTTTTTCAGATCCGCAACATCGCGGACACCCCATTCCGGATTGGCGTCGCGCAGGCTGGTGTCGAACACCGCATTGCTGAGCGCGGTGTGCTTGCCGTCCTGCTTGAACGGTCCATACAGCACCAGCATGCCGTCCTGGCGCAGCAGCCGTCCGGCGCCGGCCAGCAGCCCTTCGGCGACGCGCCACGGCGCGATGTGAACGACGTTGGCACAGAACATCGCCAGCAGCTGACCGGGCGCCGCGCCGTCGGCCGGTGCCACCGACCAGGCGGGATCGGCCAGGTCGATCCGCTGCGGCGGCCGCAGATTTGGCAGCGCCGCTTGGGCGCGCCAGGCGGCGATGCTCTTGAGGTGCTGGTCGTTGACGTCGCTCGGCCACCACATGATGTCCGGATGCTCGCGCGCCAGCGCTGCGATGTGCTGGCCGGTGCCACTGCCGGCTTCGAGCACGTCGCCCTGCCGCCCGGCGAGCAGCCGGGCCAGCACGGCGCGGATCGGCGCATCGTTGCGATGGAACGCGGCGGCGTCGAGCCGGCCGTCGGGTTCGACCCGCCGTCCGTCCTTGCCGAACTCCACCACGAACTCCGCCATCGCCACCTGCCGCATCCACTATCGTGCGAGGTGTACAGACCCGGCTGTTACACGCAAGTCACAGCTCGTCACAATCCGACCATGATTGCACCTGTTCGCCGCCATGGGCGAATTGACTCGCCAATTCCGCGACTTCTAATGGCGATGACGGTTCCCGAGAGGGATGAAAAGGGAATACGGTGCGGACGCAGACACTTTCGCGTTCTAGGCCGTAGCTGTTCCCGCAACTGTAAGCGGATCGTCTTTCGTCGGATGCCACTGGGAACCTCGGTCCTGGGAAGGCGACGGAAGATCAACTGCGAGCCAGGAGACCTGCCGTCATTCGTGGTCACACGCGAAGTTGCCGGCCGGGAATTGCAGGCATTGTCTTCACCGCTTTCAAAAGCTCGGTGAGACATCGTTCGCTGTGACGTGCCACAGACGTCAGCCGAGGTTGAACCTTATGCAATCCCGACCCGCCGCGCCGCGGCCGTGCTCCGCACTTTCACGCGCGCTTCTCGCCTCCACCATTCTGGTGCCCGCGCTTTCGCTCACCACGCCTGCCGCCGCGCAGGACGTGCTGCCCGAGATCGTGGTCAGCGCCACCGCCACCGAAACGCCGCGCGAGCAGGTGGCCAGCTCGGTGACCGTGATCACCGCGGACGATCTCGCCCGCTATCAGCAGCGTACCGCCGCCGAGGCGCTCAGCATGGTGCCCGGCCTCAATGTGGTGCGCACCGGCGGCCCCGGTGGCTCGACCTCGATCTTCATGCGCGGCACCAACTCCAACCACGTCAAGGTGCTGATCGACGGCATCGACGCCGGCGATCCGAGCAAGCCGAACGGCGCTTATGATTTCGCCAATCTGCTGACCTCCGATATCGAACGGATCGAAGTGCTGCGCGGCCCGCAGAGCGGCCTGTACGGCTCGGACGCGATCGGCGGCGTGATCTCCGTCGTCACCAAGCGCGGCAGCGGGCCTGCCAAGCTGACCGGCTCGATCGAAGGCGGCTCGTTCGGCACCTTCAACCAGACCGCGCGCGCCGCCGGCTCGCAGGACAATTTCGACTACGCCTTCAACGTCGCGCATTACCGCACGACCAGCCTGCCAGTGACGCCGCTCGATCTGCTGGCGCCGGGCCAGCAGCGCAACAACGACAACTACGACAACCTGACCTATTCGACCCGGCTCGGTGTCCGTGCCAGCGACGAGCTCACCTTCAACTACGTCGCTCGCTACACCGACGCTCACAAAGGGTTCACCGGCGACGATTATTCGAACTATCCAAATTCTTTCCCAGCATCGCTGCAGAGCACTATGGCAAGCCGCGATTTCCTAACCCGCAGCGAAGCGGTGTGGTCGCCACTCGGCAACTTCACCAGCACGTTCGGGGTCAGCTACAGCAACCAATGGAACCGCACGTTCGATCCCAATCCGAATTTCACTACCAACCTCATCACCGGTACCGTCGGGATCTCGCCGCCAAGCTCGTACACCGGTGAACGCACCAAGTTCGACTGGAAGGGCGTTCTCGACGTCGGCTACGGGCAGAAACTGGTGGTCGGCACCGAACGCCAGGACGAGACGATCCGCACCAACTCGATGGGCGACTACGACTTCGCCGGCAACTACCAGCAGAAGACGCTCCACGCTCGCACCGGCAACACCGCAGGATTCGTCGAACTGCAGTCGGAGTTCACCAAGAACTTCTTCCTGGTCTCCAACGTGCGCTACGACGACAACGACAGCTTCGGCGGACATTCGACCTGGCGTGTCGCGCCGGTGTTCATCGTGCCGACCCTCGAGACTCGGCTGAAGGCGACCTACGGCACCGGCTTCAAGGCGCCGACGCTGATCCAGCTCTACGTCAACAATCCAGCCTATGCCACAGTCGGCAACCCGGCGCTGAAGCCGGAGACTAGCAAGGGCTACGACGTCGGCTTCGAGCAGCCGCTGTTCGCCAACCGCGTCGTTTTCGGTTCGACGTACTTCAACAACGAGATCAACGACCTGATCAACTCGACCGGTTACGACGTCACGCTCGGTGGCTACAGCTACAAGAACATCGGCATGGCGCGCACCTCGGGCGTCGAGTCGTTCGTGTCGTGGCAGGCGACCGAGACGCTGCGCTTCCGCGTCGACCACACCTATACGCACGCCATCGACCAGACCACCGACCAGAAGCTGCGGCGGCGTCCCGACAACAAGGTGACGATGGCGGCGATCTGGAATCCGGTCGAGCGCGCGACGGTGTCGGCGACCGTGCTCTACACCAGCTCGTGGGTCGACTACGACCGGTTCGGCACCACGCTGCTCGACGCGCCGTCGTTCACCACCGTGAACCTGGCGGCGAGCTATGAGGTCGATCCGCACGTCACCGTGTTCGGCCGCATCGACAACCTGTTCGACAAAAAATACGAGGTGCCGGTCGGCTTCCTGCAGCCCGGATTCGGCGCTTTCGCGGGCGTCCGCGTCACCAACTAGCGATCATCGTGTTCCGCCGCCGCACAAGTCGGCGGCGGACGCCCTGTTCCCGGCACACGGGCTCATGCGCGAAACCAATGTCGAAGAGCCTCCGAATGCCGAAAGGCTGTTCGGAGGCTTTTTTCGTGCTATCACGCCGCCTCCCGAATTGAATGCAATTGAACTGGAAGAATGACGAACGACGACGATCACCGCGCTGGCAGCGCCGCTGAAGGCGACGGCGGCAAGACCGAACGCGACGCCGCAGCGAAAGCGGTCCTGGACAACATGGCGCGCCTGCGCGCCCTGCGGCTCGCCCGCGAAGCTGCGATGCCGCAATCGGCGACATCGAGCAAGACCAAGCGAACCAGAACGGCGGCCTCCCCCACCAAGCGAGGCACCAAGAAGGTCGAAGACGACAAGCCGCGCCCCTTGTCGGAATGGCTGGCCGATCAACAGAGCTCAGGTCGGCGAACCTGATCGCGACGCAAAGCATCGCACTGCGGCATTGCACGATGCGAAAATTGCGTGCGGGCTGTGACGAACCAGTCTAATCTTGGATCGTCGTCGCAGTTGAACTGAGCTGACAACAACGCTGGCCGCGTGTGCGCCTTCGGACCACCCGCGCCGGCCATTACGGAACCGAGAGCCAATGATCGGCTTCCTACGCAAGCGGTCCAAGGCCGCTGCTCCCAAACGCGACAAGAAATCCGGCAATAGCGAGGGGAAAGGCGAAGCCAAGCCCACGCCGCCGAATCCCGCGCCTGCCCCGGACGACGATCTGTACGAGACCGGCGACATCTGCGGGCCGTCCCGCGATCGCGACGACTATACCAAGGATCTGTAACAGGCAGGCGCCGCGCACGAGTCGGCGCATCAAGCTTCTTGCCCAAATCCTTGATCGATCCGCGCCAGCGCCGCCGCATCGAGCAGATGATCGCCCCAGCCTTTGGCCGCCAGCGCTGCGGCGCGACTTGGCTGGGCGAGCAGGATCAGAGCCGTTGCGGCCAGCGGCACGACGCTTAACCAATCTTGCCGCACGGGGGTCAGCTCCTCGGCACTGCCCGCATAAGGCGACTGCCGCAGCATCAGTCGCGCGCACTCCCGCATCACGTCACGCCGCGTGCCACCACCCAGCGCGCAGCCGAGCAGCGCTTGCATGCCGAGATGGCTGCGAACACCATCCCGCGGCGGCACGGCCGCCGGCGGATGCTCGCCCAGCGACAGGCGCAGCAACAGATCGACGAGGTCGAGCCCCGCAAGCTGCGCGCTCATCGGCTCGACCAACCGCGGATTGCAATCGATATAGAGCGGCCGCGCATCGTTCACCGGCCGGATCAGATCGAACGACAGCGCGCCGTGCCAGCCGAGGGTTGCGCCGATCGTGGTGACGTCTTGACGAATGTCGTCGCTCCGCACGCTGAGCTTACGTGCCGGTCCGCCGCCCGCCCCTGATGCGACCTGTCGATAGGCGTGCAGCGCCAGCAGTGCGCCGCGATCGAACACCGCCTGGGCATGCTCGATCCGGCCCTCAACGAAGTCCTGCACCAACACCTCGCCGGCAAAACCATCGGCTGCGACCAGCTCACGCACCGCCTGATCGAGCGTCGCTTGATCGATCACCCGCCAGACACCGCGGCTGGCGGTGCCGACCGAGGTCTTGATCACGCAGGGAGGGCGAGCGGCCTCGCGCAGTTCGGCCTCCGAGGTCACGATCCGGGTCGGCGGCTGCGGCAGACCGAGCGATTCCAACAACCGGCTGAAGCCGGCCTTGGTCACCGCGGTGCGGTAGCCCCCATACGACGGCAGTGCCACGCCGGTCAGCGCTGTGATGCGATCGAGAGCGCGGGCGAACACCAGGCCTTGCTCGTGAATCGGCAACAGCACATCGAACCGGCGCGCCGCCAGCAGCTCCGTTACATAATCGAGATAGCCGGCGGGATCGCGGCGCAGCGGCGGGCAGCGATGCACCGCCCGCACGAAGCGCGAGAACCTGCCGAGACATAGCGGTGCCGGATCGCAGATTTCGACGTGATGTCCGGCGAGGCCGAGCACGGTGATCGCCTGGCGCGCCGAGGTGCTGCCGCCCTCGGACAACAGCACACGCAGCCGGCGATTTGCGGGAGCAATCATCGCGTTGCACTGATACTCCCTGATCCCATCGGGCGGACAGTCTAGCAGCACTTAGTCCGCTTCACGAAATTTGTGCAGATGCGTGCGGCCTGCGCCGCTACGTCACCACGTAATTCAATTGAACCGCGGCGGTTCTCGTGAGACCGTAAGCAAGATCGCACCGCAAACAACAAGCTCGGGCGATCGACCTTCAGCCCGCACCGCAGAGTGCGGCTTTCAACGAGAGGAAACACATTTGTCCATTCGCACCTCGCTCCTCCTGGCCAGCGCCGTCGCGCTCGCTGCAGCTCAGCCTGCTTTCGCCCAGAAGCAATACGGCCCCGGCGTCACCGACACCGAGATCAAGATCGGCCAGACCATGCCGTATAGCGGCCCGGCCTCGGCCTACGGCGTGCAAGGACAAGTCCAGAGCGCCTACTACGCGATGATCAATGCCAAAGGCGGGGTCAACGGCCGCAAGATCAATTTGATCAGCCTCGACGACGCCTACTCGCCGCCCAAGACGGTCGAGCAAACCCGCAAGCTGGTCGAGCAGGAAGAAGTGCTGGCGATCGTCGGCACCGTCGGCACACCGACCAATTCGGCTACTCAGAAATATCTCAACGCCAAGAAGGTGCCGCAGATCTTCATCTCGACCGGCGCGGCGAAGTGGGACGATCCGAAGAACTTTCCTTGGACCACGCAGCTCTACCCGCCCTATCAGATGGAGGGCATGATCTTCGCCAAGTACCTGCTGAAGAACAAACCCGACGCCAAGCTCGGCGTGTTCTCGCAGAACGACGACGCCGGCAAGGACTACGTCAAGGGCCTCAAGGACGGGCTCGGCGACAAGGCCAAGACCATGATCGTCAAGGAGGTCACCTACGAGGTCACCGACCCGACCGTCGACTCGCAGATCGTCGCACTGAAGGCGTCCGGCGCCGATACGCTGTTCACGATGGCAACGCCGAAGTTCGGCGCGCAGGCGATCCGCAAGGTGCATGAACTGAACTGGAAGCCGCTGAACTTCGTCGTCAGCGTCGCCAGCTCGATCAAGGGTGTTCTCGAGCCGGCCGGCAGCGAAGCTTCCACCGGACTGCTGACCGCTCTTGCGATGAAGACCCCGACCGATCCGCGGTTCGAGAACGACGCCGACGTCAAGGAATTCAAGGAATTCCTCGCCAAGTCGTTTCCGAAGGGCGACATCGCCGACAGCAGCGTCGTGATCGGCTACATCTCGGCCTACATGACGGTGAAGACGCTGGAAGCCTGCGGCGACAATCTCACCCGCGACAACCTGCTGAAGCAGGCCACCAACATCAAGCCGACCGCGGCGCCGTTGCTGCTGCCGGGCATCAAGATCTCGACCCGTCCGGACCGCTACGCGCCCTACACCCAGATGCAGATCGCGCGGTTCGACGGCAAGAGCTGGGTGCCGGAAGGCGAAGTGTTCAACACCGACGCGGCGAGCCAGTAAGGCTCAGCAGCCCCAACGCATCAAACGACGTCATGGCCGGGCTCGTCCCGGCCATTTCCATTTTCGGATCATCTGAAGGTGGTGAAGGCGCCGAAACTCGGCACGCCAGAGAGCGAACTCAGGCCGGCTTGCGGAGTCCAAGAGACACCGGCTCGGCGCTGCGCAGCAGCCTGGCCCGCTCGGTGTTCGGCCATAGCAGCACCAGGCCGGCGATGCCGGAAACGATCAGCACCGCGCCGTTGATGGCGTAGCCGACCACATAGCCGTGCAGCAGCGAACTGGCGTGCTGCAGCACGCTGCCCATCACCCAGGGCGCGATGATCCCCGCCAGCGTGTACAGCGCGCCGTAGATCGCGATCGCGGCGCCGCGCTGCGACACCGGGGCGAACTCGGCGATCATCGGCGGACACACCACGTAGATCGAGCCGCACAGGCCGGAGCCGACCACCAGAGCGACGATCTGCGCAGCGGGACTGTCGATATAGGGCAGCATCAGGATGATGGCGCCGCCGACCAGGAGCGGCGCCGCACCGAGCACGCCGCGCGCCATCCGGCTGGAGACGCCGCGCTGCATCAGCCGCTGCGACAGCCAGCCGGTGAACAGCACCACGCCGGCGCCGAACACCCACGGGGTGATCGAGATGAGGCCGGCCTGATGCTGGCTGAACCCCAGCCCCTGGATGATGAAGGTGGTGAACCAGGTCAGCCCGAGCGACAGCGCCCAATAGGCGCCGAAGGTCGCCAGCACGCAGCCGATGAAGGTGCGCGAGGTCAGCAGCCGGGCGTAGGGAATTCGCACTTCGGCCGCCGCGACCGCCGGGCTCGGCACCAGCGGTCCCTCTTTGCCGAGCGCGAGCCACGCCACCGCCCACATCAGCCCGACGATGCCGAGTGCCGCGAACGCGTAGTGCCAGGAGTGATTGACGATGATCCAGTTGAGCGCCGGCACCGCCAGGATCACACCGAACGCCGAGCCCTGCGACAGGATCGCGGTCGGCAGCGTGCGCTGATGATCGGGAAACCATTTGTAGATCGCATGCGCCGCGACCGAGAACGCCGGCCCTTCACCGGCGCCGAGAATGATGCGGCAGATCACGAAGGTGGCGAACGAGACTTCGCCGACCATCGGAAACTGCGCCACCGCCCACACCAGCGCCAGCGCCAGCAGCACCCATCGGGTCTCGACGCGATTGACGATGAAGCCGACGACGATTGCGGCGATCGAAAACAGGAAGAAGAACGACGAGCCGAGCAGGCCGAATTGTTCGGGCGAGAGCTTCAGCTCCTGCATGATCGGCACGCCGGCGAGACCGACGACGATCTTGTCGGCGAAGTTCACCACCATGAAGAGAAACAGCAGGAAGGTGATCCTCCAGGCACCCTGCGGCGTCGGCTGCGCGGTCACGGCGTGCTCCCTGGATCGTGTTTGATGGCGCGCTTAGTGCGAACCTCTTGCAATGCTGCCGCTGTTCCCGCGCGAATGCAATCCAGGATTCGCCGCCGAGGCGCTCGCGTGCATCGCAACCTTGTTTGCGGCGCAACAGCGCGTCGTCTTGAGTGACCGGCGCCGCGCCCCATATCCTTCAGGCCAATGACGACAGACTGGAAGGCAAGAATGACCGGATCGCGCCGGCGCGTGCGACGCGCTGTGATCGCCACGCTGCGCGGACTGCGCTCATGCTGATCGTCTCCGGTCTCACCAAATCCTATGTGTCCGGCCAGGACCGTGTCGCGGTGCTGCGCGGCGTCGACCTCGCGGTGCAGCCGGGTGAGAGCGTGGCGCTGACTGGCGAGTCCGGCAGCGGCAAGTCGACCTTGCTGCATCTGATCGCCGGCCTCGATCAGCCCGACAGCGGCGCCATCACCTTCGGCGAAGCGACGATCTCGACCATGCCGGACGCCGAACGCGCCGCCTTCCGCCGCGAGCGGCTGGGCTTGGTGTTTCAGCAGTTCAATCTGATCCCAAGCCTGACGGTCGCCGACAATCTGGTATTCCAGGCTCGCCTCGCCGGCCGCCATGATGAGGCGTGGCGTAGCGAGTTGATCGAGCGGCTGGGGCTCGGCGCCTTGCTGAAGCGCTACCCGGAGCAACTCTCCGGCGGCCAGCAGCAGCGCGTCGCGATCGGCCGCGCGCTGGCGATCAAGCCGCTGCTGCTGCTCGCCGACGAGCCGACCGGCAATCTCGACGAAGCAACCGCCGACGATGTGCTGGCGCTCGCCACCGATCTGGTCCGCCGCACCGGCTGCGGCTTCCTGATGGTGACGCACAGCGAACGTCTCGCCGGCATGCTCGATCGCAGGGTGCATCTGCACGCGGGGCTGATCCATTGAGGCGCGCGCTGTGGATCCTCGCCGTGCTGCTCAGCCACTGGCGACGGCATCCGATGCAGCTCGCGACCCTGGCGATCGGCCTGATCTCAGCGACTGCCTTGTGGAGCGGCGTGCAGGCGCTGAACGCGCAGGCGCGCCTCAGCTACGACCGCGCCGCCGCGGCGCTCGGCGGCAACCGCACCGCGACGCTGGTAGCGCGTGACGGCGGCAGCTTCGCACAGCAACTCTATGTCGATCTGCGCCGTGCCGGCTGGCAGGTGTCACCGGCGGTCGAAGGCGCGCTCCGGCTCAGCGGCCGGTCGCTGCGGCTGCTCGGCGTCGAACCGCTGTCGCTGCCGGTCGAAGCCCGCACCGCGCCGGCGCTCGGCACCGGCGACCTGCAGGGCTTCATCCTGCCGCCCGGCCAGACGCTGATCGCGCCGGAGACGCTGCGCGAATTCGGCCTGGCCGAAGGCGCCACGCCCGAGTTGCCGAACGGCCAGCATCTGCCGCCGCTGAAGCCGCAGGCCGAAATCGCCCCCGGCGTGCTGGTGGTCGATATCGGCCTTGCGCAGAAGCTGCTCGACATGCCGGACCGGCTGTCGCGGCTACTGCTCGGCAGCAAGCCCAGCGGTTCGCGTCCGCCGCTGCGCGACATCGTCGGCGATAGACTGCAGCTCGATCAGCCGGATGCAGCCACTGAGCTTGAACGCCTCACCGACAGCTTCCACCTCAACCTCACGGCGTTCGGGCTGCTCTCATTTTTGGTGGGGCTGTTCATCGTCAATTCGGCGATCGGGCTGGCGTTCGAGCAGCGCCGCCCGATGCTACGCACCTTGCGGGCCTGCGGCGCCTCGGCGCAGCAGCTCAACGCCGTGATGGTGATCGAGCTGTGCCTCATCGCCCTGCTCGCCGGCCTGATCGGTCTGGTCTGCGGCTATCTGATCGCCGCGACGCTGCTGCCCGACGTTGCCGCCACCTTGCGCGGCCTGTACGGCGCGCAGATTCCCGGCGAGCTGTCGCTGCGGCCAGAGTGGTGGCTCGCCGGCATCGCCATCAGCATTCTCGGCACCCTCGCGGCAGCCTCCGCAGCGCTGGTCAAGGCCGCACGGCTTCCGGTGCTCGCCGCCGCGCAGCCTTACGCATGGCAGCAGGCGCAGTATCGCTGGCTGATCGTGCAGGGCGCAGCCGCGCTTGCGGTGTTCGCCGCCGGCTTCGGATTCCTGTGGTTCGGCGACTCGCTGCTGTCGGGCTTTGCGGTGCTGGCCGCGATCCTGCTCGGCGCCGCGCTCGGACTGCCGGCGATCCTCGGGCTGGTGCTGGCGCTCGGCGAGAAGCTGGCGCGCGGGCCGCTGACGACGTGGTTCTGGGCCGACAGCCGGCTGCAGCTCTCCGGCCTGTCGCTGGCGCTGATGGCGCTGCTGCTCGCGCTCGGCGTCAATGTCGGCGTCGGCACCATGGTCGAGAGCTTCAGCCGCACCTTCCAGCGCTGGCTCGACGGCCGGCTCGCCGCGGAGGTCTATCTCAATGCGGCCACCGATCAGCAGGCGACCGAGATCAAGGCTTGGCTGAAGGGGCGTCCCGAAGTCAGGTCTCTGCTGCCCGGTGCTCGTGCCGAGGTGAAGCTGCAGGGCCAGCCGGTGGAGCTGATCGGCTTCGCCGACGATGCGACCTATCGTGATCACTGGCCGCTGCTCGAGCACACCACAGACGTCTGGGACCGCGTCGCACGAGGCGATGCGGCGCTGGTCAGCGAACAGCTGTGGCGCCGGCTCGGCGTCAAGCTCGGCGACCGCATCGTCGTGCCGAGCGACCGCGGCCCGTGGCCGGTCGAGGTGGTGGGGATCTATGCCGACTACGGCAATCCGCGCGGCCAGCTCGGCGTGGCGTTCGGCGCGCTGGTGACGCATTTCCCCGACGTGGCCAAGACCAGGTTCGGGCTGCGGGTCGATCCTGCAAAAGTGCCCACACTGATCGCCGACCTGCGCAGCAGCTTCGCGCTCGGGGAGCGCAGCCTCGCTGATCAGTCGACCCTGAAGGCGATCTCCAAGCAGATCTTCAGCCGCACTTTCGCAGTCACCACCGCGCTCAACGCTTTCACGCTCGGCATTGCGGGCGTGGCACTGCTGACCAGCCTGCTGACGCTGGGCGCGTCGCGGCTGCCGCAGGTCGCGCCGCTGTGGGCGATCGGCATCACCCGCCGCCGGCTGGCGCTGATCGAACTGACGAAGACGCTGGCGATGGCGGCGATCACCGCGCTGGTGGCGCTGCCGCTCGGGCTGATGGTGGCGTGGTGCCTGATCGCCGTCGTCAACGTCAAAGCGTTCGGCTGGCGGCTGCCGTTCGAGGTGTTTCCGTTCGAACTGGCCAAGCTGGTCGGCGTCGCTCTGTTGGCGACGTTGTTGGCGGCGGCGCTGCCGATCCTGAAGCTGATGCGGATGCAGCCGGCGCGGCTGGTGAAGGTGTTTGCCGATGAGCGCTAGAGGCCGGATCAGCCGCCGCGTCTTCACCGGCGGCCTTGTTGCCGCATCTCTCGCCGCACAGCGGGCGTGGGCGCAGGGCTTTGCCGGCCTCGGCAGCGACGCCGGGGGATTTGCTCCTGTGGTGCCGGGCCGCACGCTGGCGTTTCCCGACGACCATGGTCCGCATCCGGATTTCCGGATCGAGTGGTGGTACCTCACCGCCAACCTGAAGGATGCCGCCGGCAACGCCTATGGGGCGCAGTGGACCCTGTTCCGCCAGGCCATGACGCCGGGCCCGCAACGCAGCGGCTGGGCCAACCAGCAGATCTGGATGGCACATGCTGCCGTCACCAGCGCCGACATCCATCGTTTCGCCGAGAAGTTTTCGCGCGGCGGGGTCGGCGTCGCAGGGGTCGAGGCCTCGCCGTTCAAGGCCATGATCGACGATTGGGCGATGCAGGGCGATCCATCGCTGGTGGCAGCGACGCTGTCGCCGCTCACGGTGACCGCGCGCGGCACCGATTTCAGCTACGCATTGCGGCTGAGCGCCGATCGGCCGCTGGTGCTGCAGGGCGACAACGGCTACTCGCGCAAGTCCGAGCGCGGCCAGGCGTCGTACTACTACAGCCAGCCGTATTTCACCGCCTTCGGCACGCTGACGCTCGACGGTCGCTCCATTGCGGTCGAGGGATCGGCCTGGATGGACCGCGAATGGTCGAGCCAGCCGCTCGCTTCCGACCAGACCGGTTGGGACTGGTTCTCGCTGCATCTGTCCTCCGGCGAGAAGGTGATGCTGTTTCGGCTACGGCAGCGCGACGGCAGCAACTACTTCGCCGGCAATTGGATCGGCACCGATGGCCGCTCCATGCCGCTGTCACCGGATCAGATCCGGCTCGAACCGCTCGGCGTCACCACGATTGGGACGCGCCAGGTGCCGACACGCTGGCGCGTGGCAGTCGCCGGGCATGACCTTGCGATCGAGACCACGCCGCTCAATCCGAAAAGCTGGATGGGGACCAGCTTCCCGTATTGGGAAGGGCCGATTGCGTTCAACGGTAACCGGAGCGGCTTCGGGTATCTTGAGATGACCGGATATTGAGTTCAAGCTGCGCACAACCGGCGGCCATCAAGCCGGGCAAGAACGAACCTAGTCTGGGAGCCCTTGGATGTTTCATTACACCACGATCGCCACCCTTCTGGCGTTGATGTTCTATTTCTACACCTCGGTGCAGGTCGCGCGCGCGCGGATGCTGTATGGCGTCAAGGCGCCGGCGATTTCCGGCCACCCGGATTTCGAGCGGGTGTTTCGCGTGCAGGCCAATACGCTGGAATGGATGCCGATCTTCCTGCCGTCGCTGTGGCTGTTCGCGTACTATCTGAGCGACGCCTTCGCGGCCGCGGCGGGCGCGGTGTGGATCATCGGGCGGATTCTCTACATGCTGGGCTATGCCGAAGCCCCCGAGAAGCGCGGCCTCGGCTTTGCGGTGCAGATGGTAGCGACCGCCTTCCTGTGGGGCGGTTCGGTATACGGCGTCGTGCACCAGATGTTGGGGGCTTGATCCGAGCATAGCGAGCTCCCTCTCCCGCTTGCGGGAGAGGGTTGGGGTGAGGGCGCCCCAGGCAGTGACTCAGCGATCCGCCGAGAGGAGTGCCCTCACCCGGATCGCTGCGCGATCCAACCTCTCCCGCAAGCGGGAGAGGTTGCGCAGCGCTCGCGCCGGCTTTCACTTCAGCGGCTCGATCGAGCGCTTACTTGGTGAGCGGGCAGCCGCTCTCGGCCGCAGTGGGGAATGCCTTGTCGCCAGGCACGGTGGCGAGCAGCTTGTAGTAATCCCACGGCTTCTTCGACTCTTCCGGCTTCTTCACCTCGAACAGATACATGTCGTGGACGAAGCGGCCGTTGGCCAGCACCTTGCCGGACGCGAACGCATCCTCGACCGGGAGCTCCTTCAGCTTCTTGGCCACCGCATCGGTATCCTTGGTGCCGGCGGCCTTCACCGCCTTCAGATAGGACAGCGTCGCCGAATAGGTGCCGGCCTGAATCATGCTCGGCATCCGGTTGGTGCGCTTGAAGAAGCGCTCGGCAAACTCGCGCGATTTGTCGTCGCGGTCCCAATAATAGGCTTCGGTCAGCACCAGCCCCTGCGCCGCCTTGAGGCCGAGGCCGTTCACTTCGGCCAGCGTCATCAGCAGACCTGCCAGCTTCTGGCCGCCGGCGACGATGCCGAATTCAGAGGCCTGCTTGATCGAATTGGCGGTGTCGAGGCCGGCATTGGCGAGACCGACCACCTTGGCTTTCGATGCCTGCGCCTGCAGCAGGAACGAGGAGAAGTCCGACGAATTCAGCGGATGCCGCACCGAGCCGAGCACCTTGCCGCCGCTCGCCAGCACGATCTCGCTGGTGTCCTTCTCCAGCGCGTAGCCAAACGCGTAGTCGGCGGTGAGGAAGAACCAGGTGTCGCCGCCGGCCTTCACCAGCGCACCGCCGGTTCCGACCGCGAGCGCGTGGGTGTCGAACGCCCAATGGAACCCGTAAGGCTGGCAGGCATCGCCGGTGATCCGCGAGGTCGCGGCGCCGACCACGATGTCGATCTTCTTTTTTTCCTTCGACAGATCCTGGATCGCCAGCGCTACCGACGACGTGGTGAGCTCGGTGATCATGTCGACGCCGTCGACGTCGTACCATTTGCGCGCGATCGCCACGGCGTTGTCGGGCTTATTCTGATGGTCGGCGGAGATCAGCTCGATCTTCTGCCCGAGCACTTCGCCGCCGAAATCCTCGACCGCCATCTTGGCGGCTTCGAGCGACCACTTGCCGCCGTAGTCGGCATAGACGCCGGACTGGTCGTTGAGAATACCGATCTTGACGCCCTGCGCCGAGGCCGGCGTGACGGCGACGAGGGCAGTGGCCGCGAGCGCGGCGGAAAGAAGTTTGAGTTTCATGGCGTGCCTCCCAGTGTTTTGGTTGGCGCGCAGCTTAGTTAGGAAAATTGCCGCTGCCCAGCGGATTGTGCAGCAATGGCAGTGGTTACAGGGCGTCGAATTTGTAAGCCGCTTGCAAGAAGGTTCCATAGCGCTCGGTGCGTGCCGGCTGGGTCTGACAGGGGCACTCCGTGCCGAAGATATTGGTGTAGGCGTTAGTGGTCGCCCACATCGCCCAATACCGCGCACCGGCGCCAATGCTGAAAGCGCTGTTCAACTGATACGACAGGATGGCTTCGAGCTGAACGCCCTGCCCGGTGCCCTGCGACGGCGAGACCTTGTCGGTGACATCCGTGCGCAGCAAATGAGTGTCGGTTCCGAAGGTCTTCACATAGGGCAGATAGGCCGCATCGGCCGAGAGCTTAAACCCACGGCCAAGCCCGATCTCACCATTGAGGCCGACCCGCAACGAGTGCCAGGTGTCATTCTGGGTGATAGCGAGAACGGCAGCCGAAATCGGTCGAGCACAGACCAGCGACGTGGCGCCCGCGGTCTGAATGCAGCCATAGGCCGATTTGTTCTCGCGATAGTAATTGTAACCCACGAACCCGCCGAACTTGTAGTCGGACCCGCGTAGCAGATTGTAACCGACATCGAGCGTCGCATAGGCGATGCTGCCCTTGACCGGATCGGACAACGTATTCGAGTAGGGGATGCCGTCGGTGGCGATCCAGTCCTCGTCGTTCATATGTCCACTCAGCAGGGTGCCGCCGCCGGCGAAGCCCTTGAGGAAGGTATCGTAGGGACCATCGACGCGACCGAATGCCTCGCCCGATGCCGCGGTGCTTTGATAGGTCAATCGCGAGATCAGGACATTCTGAGTGCCCTGATCGAAGGTCGCCCCGAGATCCTTCTGGAAGCGCCCCGAACTGTACCAGACGCGACCGCCGACCTCGACCGCGCCACGTTCGACGACATCGATCCCGGCTTGGGAGCCGCGCAGATGATAGTCGTCGAAGCGTGCGTCGACATCGCCGCCGAATTTCAGATTGAGGCCGACCTTTACCGCATGCAGGTCCTGCTCGACCTTGCTGGTGCCGGGGGGCGTGGCGAAAAGACCGACGCCCGGCACCAGCCGTTCGCTGCCCGGCGTCGCCATGTCACGACTGCCGAAATCGGCGTAGTTGTATTCGAGCTTCACCGACCAGGCCGGCGCGAGCGCCCGTTCGATGCCGGCGCCGATGGTCCAGCCCCAACGACCGTCGTTGACGTCGGTCGAGTTTCCGAGCGGATAGCCGACGGCGATGTCGAGCCGTTCACTCAGGAGAGCCGCGCCGCCTTTGGCGTAGAGCAGCGTGCGGCCGGCGGGGCCGGTGATAAATCCGGCACGGCCGGTCAGCGTCGCCAACGCATCCTGGCGGACGCGGCAATTGGACGAAACGAACAACCCCGACGACGCCATGCAGGTGTTGGTGCCCTTGGCGTTCATCGAACTGAGATCGGCCTCGACGCCGATCAGCCAATTTGCGTTCGGCTGATAGTTATAGCCGACCTGGATGCCGGCAAGTGCCGCCGGGCTGCGAACGCTGCCGCCGTAAAGACCGGGGCCGGCAGGGTCGCTGAAGCTCGACGAACCGAAGCTGCCGCCGACATGAACGCCCCAATACAGACCGGCCCAGTTCCACGACACCGGCGCCACCGGCATGAGCGGAGGAAAGCGCGGCATGTCGGCCGCTGCGGCCGGCGCAATTACCGTCGCGAGCATGGCGGCGGTAACAAGGATTCGACTCATGGCAACACACTCTGCTCGGCACAACGATGCCGAGCAGAGTGCGCGCTAGGGATTAAAAAAGTGGTAACCCTGTTTGTTAGCTAGCTGCTAACCATGCGCAACCACGCCACGCAGCACCAGCCGGTTGAGCCGGCTGGCGAAGGCGGCGGGATCTTCGGGCAGTTCGCCGTCGAGGATCTGCGCCTGTTCGAGCAGCAAGAACGCAAGATCGGCGGCTTCCGCCTTGTCGGTCTTGGTATCGCCGAGCGTCGCAACCAGCGGATGCTGCAGATTGATCTCGAGGATCGGCTTGGAGCCGGCGCCTTTATTGGCGCGCGCCAGCAGCTTCTCGAGTTCGCGATCCGGCCCCATGCCGCCAGCGACCAGACACGATGCGCTCGACGTCAGCCGCTGCGAGGCTTTGACGTCGGAAACGCGATCGCCGAGCGCGTCCTTGATCACCGCGATCACGGTAGCCTCGTCGGCCTTGGTCTCGTCCTTCGTGTCCTTGTCCTGGTCTTGCTCCAGCTTCGGGATCAGATCGAAATTGACGTCGCCCTGGCTCAGCGACTTCAGCGGCTTGCCGCCGAAATCGAGCTGCGCGGAGGTCCAGAACGCATCAACCGGATCGGTCAGCAGCAGCACTTCGATGCCGCGCGCGGTGGCCGATTCCAGCTTCGGGTTGGACTTCAGCCGTTCCAGCGAGTCGCCGACCAAATAGTAGATCTCGGTCTGGTTCTCCTTCATCGCCTCGACATACTGCTTCAGCGAGCGCTTCTCACCGGCCGTGGTGGTGAAGCGGGCCAGCGACAGCAGCTTCTCGCGGCGCTCGAAGTCCTCGTACAGGCCTTCCTTCAGCACCGGGCCGAACGAATCCCAGATCTTGGTGAAGTCCTCCGGCTTCTTCTCGGCGAGGCTTTCCAGCTCGCTGATCACCTTGCCGGTCACCGCGGTGCGGATCTGCGCGAGCTGCGGATTCTTCTGCAGCATCTCGCGCGACAGGTTGAGCGGCAGATCCTCGGAGTCGATCACGCCGCGCAGGAAGCGCAGGTAGGGCGGCAGCAACTCGGCTTCCGAGGTGATGAAGACGCGGCGGACATAGAGCTTGATCTTGCCCTTGCGCTCCGGCTCGAACAGATCGAACGGCTTGGTCGACGGCGCGAACAGCAGCACCGCATAGGACTGCCGGCCCTCGGCGCGATAATGCAGCGTCATCGCCGGCTCGTCGAAGGCGCCCGCGATCTGCTTGTAGGCCTGCTTGTAGTCGTCCTCGCTCAGCTCCGACTTCGAGCGCTGCCACAGCGCGCTCGCCGAATTGATCTGACGCGGCTCGCCCTCTTCCGGCACTAGCTCGATCGGGAACTGGATGTTGTCCGAGTACTCGGTGACGATCCGTTCGATCTGCCAGTCTTCGAGATATTTCGACGCGTCAGGCTTCAGGTGCAGCACGATCTCGGTGCCGCGCTCGACCCGCGCTGCCGCCTCTTCGGATGCAGGGGCGATCTCGAAGCCGGCGCCGCCGGCGGACGTCCAGGTCCACACATCGTTCGAGCCGGCGCGGCGGCTGGTGACGGTGATCTTATCGGCCACCATGAAGGCGGCGTAGAAGCCGACGCCGAACTGGCCGATCAGGCCGGCGCTGTCCTTGGTCTCGGTGAGCTTGGAGATGAAGGATTTGGTGCCGGACTTGGCGATGGTGCCGAGATTGTCGATCAACTCCTGACGGTCCATGCCGATGCCGTTGTCGACGATCGTCAGGGTGTCGGGCGCCTTCTTTGGGATGATCCGGATCTTCGGCTCGCCGCCCTTTTCCATCAGCTCGGGCTTTGCGATCGACTCGTAGCGCAGCTTGTCGAGCGCGTCCGACGCGTTCGAAATCAGCTCGCGCAGGAAGATGTCGGTCTCGGAATAGACCGAGTGCACCATCAGGTTCAAAAGCTCGGCCACTTCAGCCTGGAACGGCTTCGTCTCGCTGGCGGTATCAGTCATGGTCATGGCGAATGTCGCTGGTCCTGGAGAAGGAATGTGAGGGAAAACCGGGATATAGCGCTGGCGGGCGCGATGGCAAGATCGCCGCGCCGGCCTAGATGCCCGGACCGGCCGAGGCCACCGCGGAGCAGCAGCAGGCTTTGAGACCGCCGAGTTCGGAGCGCGACAGCCGCAGGCCCCAGCCATAGGCGTCGAGCACGTCCTGGACAATGGCAAGGCCCAGCCCGGCGCCCTCGCCGCGCTGATCGAGCCGGATGCCGCGCGACAGCACCTCGGTGCGCGCCGCTTCGTCCAAGCCCTCGCCGTCGTCTTCGATCACGATGCAAAATTCGTCGGCGTCGCAGGCGGTGCCGATCCGGACCCTGGACTTGGCGTGTCGGGTGGCATTGTCGAGCAGATTGCCGAGCACCTCGGCGAGATCGGTGCGCTCGATCGGCACCGCCACATAGTCGGCGACCTCGATGGCGTAGTCGATCGCGCGACCGGCCGGGGTGCGCGACTGGATCGTCACCAGAGAGCGCACCAGCGGCAGCAGCTCGACCGCCACGCTCTCCCCGCGCCGTACCGCGCCGCGCAGCCGGGCCCGCGCCAGCTCGCGGTCGACATGCCGGCTCATCGCCGCGCCCACCGCTTCGATATCGCGTGCGAGCTTGTCCTCACCGCGCTCGCGCAGCCGCGCCGCCGCGCCGGCGAGCGCGGCCAGCGGCGTCTTCAGGCCATGGGCGAGATCGGCGGCGCGGTCGCGCGAGCGCTCGATCTCGCGCGCCTGGGCTTCGAGTAGCGCGTTGACCTCCTCGACCAGCGGGCGGACTTCGTCCGGCACCGCCTCGGGCAGCCGGCGGCTGCGGCCGGAGCGGATCGCGGCAACGTCCCGGCGTAGCGCCGCGAGCGGCCGCAAGCCGAGCATCACCTGCACCGAGGTGGCGAGCGCCAGCACCACGCCGAACACGCCGAGCGCGACCACGAGATCGCGCGCGAACGCCTTGCCGGCCGCATCGACCCGCGCCAGATCGACCGCCACCGCGGCCCGAATCGGGACGCTCTTACCGCCCATGGTGAGCTGCACGCGGCGCTCGACGATCGACAGACGCGAGCCGAACGGGCCGGCGATGTCGTGGTGATGCACCTCCCCGGGGCCGGGCTGATCAATCGGCACCGTCAGCCGGTCGTCCCACAGCGAGCGCGAGCGGACGAGCTGATCACCGTCGTCGCCAACCTGCCAGTACAGTCCCGACAGCGGCTCGGAGAACCGCGGATCGGTCGGCGGACGCACCACCGCAAGCCGGCCATCCGGTCCGGCCTCGATGCCGGCGAGCAGCTGCTTCAGCGACACTTCGAGATCGTCCGCGATGGTGCGGGTGACGTGGCGCTCGAACAGGATGGTGAGCGCGAAGCCGGCGATGCTCAGCGCGATCAGGATCGCCGCGGCACCGCCGGCGATCAACCGCAGCCGCAGCGAGCTGTGCTTCATGGACGCTCGTCCGGCACGATGTAACCGAAGCCGCGTCGGGTCTCGATCAGCTCAGTGCCGATCTTGCGGCGAACCCGACCGACCAGCACCTCGATGGCGTTGGAATCATGGGCGTCGTCCTGGCCGTAGATGTTCTCGGCCAGCTCGTATTGCGACACCACCCGGCCGCGATGCAGTACCAGATAGGACGCCAGCCGGTATTCCAGCGGTGACAGCGACACCGGCTTGCCGCCGACGCTGACCTGCATCTGCCGCTCGTCGAGCGTAACCTCGCCGATGGTGACCACCGACGAGGCATGACCGGCCGAGCGCCGCACGATGGAGCGGAGCCGCGCCAGCAGCTCCTCCATCTGAAACGGCTTCGGCAGATAGTCGTCGGCGCCGGCATCGATACCGTCGACCCGTTCGGCCCAGCTGCCGCGAGCGGTGAGGATCAGCACCGGGGTAAGGCGGCCGTTGTCGCGCCAGCGCTTCAGGATGGTGAGCCCGTCGAGCCCGGGCAGACCGAGGTCGAGGATGATGGCGGCATAATCTTCGGTATCGCCGCGAAACCACGCCTCTTCGCCGTCACCGACGATCTCGGTAAGGTAACCGGCTTCGCCGAGGCCGCGCGCCAGCTCCGACGCGATCCGGCTGTCGTCCTCGACCACCAGCACCCGCATCATTTCTCCTTGGTGCGCCGGATCTCGCCACTGCGCCCATCGACATAGACTTCGTACAGCCGGCCGGCCTTGTCGACCACGATGAATTCGTACAGCCACTGATCGTGGTGGCGTTCGATCTCGACGCCGGTGATCTCGCCGGGGAGTTTGTCGCGAATCTGGCCGAGCAGTTCGGCGAGGGGGCGGATTTCGCCGCGCTCGACGGCGAGGCGGGCTTCGTCATGATCCTGGCGGTGGTCGTGGGCGCCGTGATTGTGCTCATGCGCCAGCAGGCGCGCCGACGGCAGCGGTGCCGCGGCGATCAGGGCTGCGAAGATGAAAATGAACGGGCGCCCCATCGGTGCTTCGGCCGGCTCCTTTCGAAACCGCCAGTCTGGCGCCCGGCCGCTGACCGCTCGCTGACAATAATCAAACCCGCCGTCAGCCGCCGTTCCGCGAGAACAACGGCCGCAGCACCCCGGCCACCAGCCCGGCGGCGATCAGCAGGCCGACGACCGGAATCCATAACAGGAACGCCCCGAGCAGCAGCACGAGCACCACCGCAATCACCGCCCCGATCGCCAGCGCCATCAAAAACAGCCCGAGCGGCCCGACTTTGCCGACGAAGACGTGCTCGGTGGTGTTCTGGTCGATGAATATCCGAGTCCCCATCGGATCGTGGGTCTGTCCCGGCGGAATGATCTCCGGCTCATAGCGCGGCCGCTCCGGCGGCCTGGATTGATCGGTCATGATGCGAGTCCTTGGGGCGCGCGCGGGTCGGCTCCGGCGCGAATCCAGCATAGCCACAAAGGTGGCGAGCGCGAGAGCGTTTCCACAGGGTTACGCGGCGATCGGCCGCGCGGCACGCCGTTTCGAGGCAGCAATACCGGTGAGGTGGTGCGCTCCGGGCCGAAAAGCCGTAGCCGAACGAACTCAGGACGCCTGCAGGAGTTCCTTGGCCTGTGCCACCCGTTCCGGGAAGGCGGCAGCCAGCGCGGCCCGGTCGGCTTTCAGCACGCCGCGCTCGGTGATCAGGCCGGTGACCAGGCGCGCCGGGGTGACGTCGAAGCCGTAATTGGCGACCTTGGAGCCTTGCGGCACGATCCGCACCGTCTCGATCCGGCCGTCACTGGTACGGCCGGTCATGTCGGTCACTTCCGCGGCCTCGCGCTGCTCGATCGGGATTTCGCGGACGCCGTCGTGGATAGTGAAGTCGATCGTCGGCGACGGCAGCGCGACATAGAACGGCACCTTGTTGTCGGCCGCTGCCAGCGCCTTCAGATAGGTGCCGATCTTGTTGCAGACATCGCCATCCGCGGTGACGCGGTCGGTGCCGACGATGACGATATCGACCATCCCGTGCTGCATCAGATGGCCGCCGGTATTGTCCGGAATCACGGTGTGGTCGACACCGTGATGGCCGAGCTCCCAGGCGGTCAGCGACGCGCCCTGGTTACGCGGGCGGGTCTCGTCAGCATACACATGGATGGGAATACCAGCATCGAACGCTTGATAGATCGGCGCGGTGGCGGTGCCCCAATCCACGGTCGCGAGCCAGCCGGCATTGCAATGGGTCAGCACGTTGACGCGTTCGCCGGGTTTCTTGGTCGCCGCGATCGCCTCGATCAGCTTCAGGCCGCTGGCGCCGATCGCCTGATTGATCGCGACGTCTTCGTCGGCGATCTCACCGGCACGCCGATACGCCGCCGCAACGCGATCCGCCGGCTGAATTGGGGCGAGCGCACGGCGCATCTCGTCGAGCGCCCACTTCAGATTGATAGCAGTCGGCCGGGTGGCGACCAGCTTGGCGTAAGCGGCATCGAGCCCGGCGTCGGAGGCATCCTCACGCATTGCCAGCGCCATGCCGTAGGCTGCGGTCGCGCCGATCAGCGGCGCGCCGCGCACCAGCATGGTGCGGATCGCATCGGCCGCCTCATCGGAGCTGGTCAGCTTCACCACCACGTAGTCGTGCGGCAGCCGGCGCTGATCGATAGTGCCGACGGTCCAGCCATCAGCCTCGAGCCAGATCGTGCGGGTATGCTTGCCGTCGACTTTCATGGTGCCTCGCTGAGATCGAATCGGTCATTGCGAGCGAAGCGAAGCAGTCCAGAAGTTCACACGCCAAGCACTGGATTGCTTCGTCGCTTCCGTTCCTCGCAATGACGAGGTTTACGCCTTCAAAACCCGCCCGGCCACCGCGTCGAGCTTCTTCAGCAGTTCCGGATCACGCGCTTCGGGGGCGGTAATGAAGGCGGCATCGAGGGCGCGGTCGGAGCCTATCGGGCATTCCTCGTGCTCGCGCGGGAAGTCCTGCGCCAACCGCGCCACCAGGCTCTTGGCCTTCTCGGCGTTGGAAGTGAGAACGCGGACGATGTCCTGCACCGTCACCGCGTCATGGTCCGGGTGCCAGCAGTCGAAATCGGTGACCATCGCCACCGTCGCGTAGCAAATTTCCGCCTCACGGGCGAGCTTGGCCTCCGGCATGTTGGTCATGCCGATCACCGAATAGCCGAGCTGCTTGTAGGTCATGCTCTCCGCATAGCTGGAGAACTGCGGACCTTCCATGCACAGATAGGTGCCGCCGCGCGCTACCGGAATGCCCTCGGCCTCCGCCGCAGCCGCAAGGTGGATGCGCAGCCGCGGGCTCACCGGGTGCGCCATCGAGACGTGGGCGACGCAGCCTTTGCCGAAGAACGAGCTTTCGCGCTTGTAGGTGCGGTCGACGAACTGATCGACCAGCACGAAGGTGCCGGGCGGCAGCTCTTCCTTGAACGAACCGCAGGCCGACAGCGAGATCAGGTCGGTGACGCCGGCGCGCTTCAGCACGTCGATATTGGCGCGGTAGTTGATGTCGGAGGGCGACAGCCGGTGGCCCTTGTCATGGCGCGGCATAAACACGATCGGCAGGCCGGCGATATTGCCGCGCCGCACCGCGGAAGACGGCTGCCCCCACGGGCTCGCGATCGCTTCCTCTCGGACGTCTTCCAGCCCGGGCAAATCATAGATCCCGGAGCCGCCGATAATGCCGAGCACGGCCTTAGTCATGGACTGTCTCCCCGACGAAAGCGTTTTCGAGCGAAGTGGTCACCGGTTCGCGTGAAGAAAACGCGTCACAACAAATCTGCCGCCGCATTCAACATGCGGGCGGGGCAGCGACAACCCCTTACGGCGGCGGATCAGCCAAACGTCTTATCTTACCGCGTTGTCGGACACGCCCATGACGCGCCGTCGCCGCGACGAATTTTCCTGTTCCCGAACCTACGACGATCGGATTAGGATCGTCGCTAAGGCCACGCAAAAGCGGCCAAGGGGAGAGAAACAACGTGATGACTGGACGCGTCGTGTTCGGCGCCATGGAGGAGGTTGTCTACGGTCAGCCCGCGGCGGACGCGCTCGCCGCTCAGCTCGACCGCATCGGGGCGCAGCGCGCGCTGCTGATGGTGTCGGGCACGCTGAACCGCACCACCGATGAAATCGCCAAGATCAAAGACGCGCTCGGCAGCCGCTGCGCCGGGGTGTTCGACGCAATGCCGGCGCATACGCCGCGCGCGGCAGTGATCGCGGCCACCGAACAGGCTCGCGCCATCCAGGCCGACATCATCGTCACCGTCGGCGGCGGCTCGATCACCGACGGCGCCAAGGCGGTGCAGATCTGCCTCGCCAACGACATCTCGACTGCCGCCGAGATCGACCGCGTCCGTAACATCAACGCGCCGGTTGCCCCCAAAGTCCGGCAGATCAGCGTGCCGACCACAATCTCGGGCGGCGAATTCAGTGCCATTGCAGGCGTCACCAACGAGGCCACGAGGGTCAAGGAGAAGCTGGCGCATCCGCTGACGATGCCGCGCGCCGCGATCCTCGATCCGGCCATTACCCTGCACACGCCGGAATGGCTGTTTCTGTCGACCGGCATCCGCGCGGTCGACCACTGCGTCGAAGCGATCTGCTCGCGCGAGGCGCACCCTTACGGCGACGCCCAGGCGCTGCGCGGCCTTTCGATGCTCGCCGCGGGACTGCCGCGCGTCAAAGCCGATCCGACCGACCTCGACGCCCGGCTCGATTGTCAGATCGGCACCTGGCTGTCGATGGGCGCGCTGTCGTCCGGCGTGCCGATGGGAGCCAGCCACGGCATCGGCTACGTGCTCGGCGCGGTGTTCGACGTGCCGCACGGCCACACCTCCTGCATCATGCTGCCGGCGGTGATGCGCTGGAACAAGTCCGCCAACCGCGACCGCCAGGCGCTGGTCGCCGCCGCGATGGGCCATCCCGGCGAAGACGCCGGCGACGTGCTCGACGCGCTGATCCGGGTGCTCGGCATGCCGCGCAGCTTGCGCGAAGTGAACGTCGGGCCCGAGCATTTCGAGCGGATCGCCTCCCAGGCAATGGGCACCCCATGGGTGCCGCGCAATCCGCGCCCAATCGATGGACCGGCGCAGGTCCGCGAGATCCTGGAGCTCGCGGCGTGAGCCATCACCATCGCCGTCATTGCGAGGAGCGAAGCGACGAAGCAATCCAGGGCCAGTGCACGGCCCTCTGGATTGCTTCGCTTCGCTCGCAATGACGGATGAATAGACACTGACGAACGAGGAGCACGATGTATCCCGGCCAGTTCGCGAAGACCCGCCCCGACCATCCCGCCTTCATCATGGCTTCCACCGGAGAGACGGTGAGCTATGCCGAGCTCGAGGCTCGCAGCAACCGTTTGGCGCATCTGTTGCGCAATCACGGCCTGAAGCGGCTCGACCACTATTCGATCTTCATGGAGAACAACAACCGCTACATCGAGGCGTGCGCCGCCGGCGAGCGCAGCGGTTATTACTACACCTGCGTCAACTCCTACCTGACGCCGGCCGAGCTCGCCTACATCCTGACCAACAGCGAATCGCGCGCGCTGATCACCTCGAAAGCCAAGCTCGATGTCGCCCGCGATGCGCTGAAGGAATGCCCCAACGTCACGCTGTGCGTGGTGGTCGACGGTGACGGCGAGAGCGAGCGGATCGTCGGGCTCGCCGACGCGACCAAGAATCTGCCGGACACGCCGATCGCCGACGAAAGCCTCGGCACTGCGATGCTGTATTCGTCCGGCACGACAGGACGGCCGAAGGGCATCCTGCGCCCGCTGCCGGAGCAGCCGCCGTCCGAACCGCTGCCGCTGTTCCACTTCCTCAACATGCTGTGGAAGTATCGCAACGGCATGATCTATCTGTCGCCCGCGCCGCTGTATCACTCGGCGCCGCAGGCTGCGGTCGGCCTCACCATCCGCGACGGCGGCACCGTGATCATCATGGAGCATTTCGATCCGGAGCAGTATCTGGCGCTGATCGGGAAGCACAAGGTGACGCACAGCCAGCTCGTGCCGACGATGTTCTCGCGGATGCTGAAGCTGCCGGAGGAGGTGCGGAAAGCCTACGATCTGTCGACGCTGGAAGTGGCAATCCACGCAGCAGCGCCCTGCCCGCCGCAGGTCAAGGAACAGATGATCGAATGGTGGGGACCGATCATCCACGAATATTACGGCGCCACCGAAGGTCTCGGCTTCACCGCCTGCAACAGCGCCGAATGGCTGGCGCATCGCGGCACGGTCGGCAAGGTGATGTTCGGCGATCTGCATATTCTCGACGACGGCATGAAGCCGTGCCCGAAAGGCACGCCCGGCCAGATCTGGTTCAAGACCGCGACGCCGTTCGAGTACTTCAACGACCCGAGGAAGACCCAGGAAGCCCGCTCGGAAGACGGCAGCATGAGCACCGTCGGCGACGTCGGCTATGTCGACGACGACGGCTACCTGCACCTCACCGACCGTGCCACCTTCATGATCATCTCGGGCGGAGTGAACATCTATCCGCAGGAGTGCGAGAACCTCTTGATCACCCATCCGAAGGTCGCGGACGCCGCGGTGTTCGGCGTGCCGAACGAAGATCTCGGCGAGGAGGTCAAAGCGGTGGTGCAACCGATGCCGGGCGTCGCCGCCGGCGCCGACCTCGCCGCCGAACTGATTGCCTTTTGCGCACAATCGCTGTCGCGGCAGAAGGTGCCGCGCTCGATCGACTTCATGGACGAACTGCCCCGGCTCCCCACCGGCAAACTCTACAAACGCCTGCTGCGCGACCGCTATTGGGGCAAGAAGGAAAGCCGGATCGTGTGAGGCGGAGCGACGCAGCACGGCGCACTCCCTCTCCCGCGCGCGGGAGAGGGAGCGCGCTGTGCCCGGGGAGAGGCAACTGCCTCATGGGCAGAATCGGTGGGAATGGGCTATAGGGACCTCATGTCCCCGCTCCCCTGCCCGCGCGCATGATCCGTTCCGCGCCCCGCGAAACCGACGACGACCTCGACGCACGGATGCTGTCGACGTTGCAGCATGTGTTCGGCCTGTCGTCGTTCCGCGGCCAGCAGGAAGCGATCGTGCGGCATGTCGCCGATGGCGGCGATGCGCTGGTGTTGATGCCGACCGGCGGCGGCAAGTCGCTGTGCTACCAGTTGCCGGCGCTGCTGCGCGACGGCTGCGGCGTGGTGGTGTCGCCGCTGATCGCGCTGATGCGCGACCAGGTGGCCGGGCTGCTGGAGAGCGGCGTACGCGCGGCCGCACTGAATTCGACGCTGTCCTACGACGAGGCCAACGCGATCGAGCAGCAGCTCCTCAAGGGCGAACTCGATCTGCTGTATGTCGCACCCGAGCGATTGCTGACACCGCGCTGTCTGGCGCTGCTGGCTAAAGCCAAGCTGTCGCTGTTTGCGATCGACGAGGCGCATTGCGTGTCGCAATGGGGCCACGACTTCCGCCCCGAATATGTCGGCCTCTCGGCCATCGCCGAGAAGTTTCCGAACGTGCCGCGGATCGCGCTCACCGCGACGGCCGACGCGCTGACCCGGCGCGAGATCGCCGAGCGGCTGGCGCTGACAGATGCGCCCTGCTTCGTGTCGAGCTTCGACCGGCCGAATATCCGCTACACCATCGTCGACAAGCAGAACGCACCGGCCCAGCTCAAAGCCTTCATCGACGACCGCCACCGCGGCCATTCCGGCGTGGTGTATTGCCTGTCACGCGCCAAGGTCGAGGACATCGCCGAGACCCTGAGCAAATCCGGCCTCATTGCGCTGCCGTATCACGCCGGCCTGCCGCCGGACGTTCGCGCGCGCAATCAGGACCGCTTCCTCAATGAGGACGGCATCGTGATCGTCGCCACGATCGCGTTCGGCATGGGGATCGACAAACCGGACGTACGGTTCGTCGCGCATCTCGATCTGCCCAAGAGCATCGAGGCCTATTACCAGGAGACCGGACGCGCCGGGCGCGACGGAAAGCCCTCAGACGCGTGGATGGCCTATGGCCTGTCCGACATCGTGCAGCAGCGCCGGATGATCGACGAGAGCAGCGGCTCGGACGCCTTCAAGCGGGTCTCGATGGGCAAGCTCGATGCGCTGGTCGGCTTGTGCGAATCCACCGGCTGCCGGCGCACGCGGCTGCTCGGCTATTTCGGCGAAACCTCGCCGCACCCGCAATGCGGCAACTGCGACAACTGCCTGAACCCGCCGAAGGTGATCGACGGCACGGTCGCCGCACAGAAACTGCTGTCCTGCGCCTATCGCACCGGGCAGCGGTTTGGCGCCCAACACCTGATCGACGTGCTGCTCGGCCGGCTGACCGAGCGCGTTTCTCAGTTCGGCCACGACAAGCTGTCGGTGTTCGGCATCGGCGGCGAGTTTGGCGAGAAACAATGGCGCGCGGTGATCCGCCAACTGGTGTCGCTGGGGCACCTGGCGCCGGACAGCGAGGCGTTCGGCGCGCTGAAGCTGACCGAGACCTCGCGTGCGGTGCTGAAGGGTGAGTCCGAGGTAGCGCTGCGCGAGCAGACCGGCCGCCCGCCGCGGTCGAAATCGCGCCGCGGCGATCTGGTCGGCGGCGCCCAGCGCGAGACCAGCGGCGATCCAGAGCTGTTTGCCGCGCTGAAGGCGTGGCGATCTGAAGTGGCCAAGGCTCGCGGCGTGCCGGCCTATGTGGTCCTGCACGATGCCACTATCGATGGGCTGGCCGCGGCAAAACCGCGAACGCTGGACGAGATGCGGGGCATTCCGGGCATTGGCGACAAGAAGCTCGAGCATTACGGCGCCGCGCTACTGGCGGTGATCGGCGAACGCCGTTAGCCGGCCGCCGGACCATCGCCAGCCTAAAGGAAGGAAGTGGTCCGGATCCTGCAAAGCTTCTCCTGACGGACTTCAGGAGGTGTCGCGATGCCGCTCTACGGCTTCCATTGTAAGCAATGCGACAAAGACAGCGAATTGCTGGTCGGCTTCGACGACAACCCGCCGTGCCCGGCCTGCGGCAGCCGGCGGATGGAGCGGCTGGTGTCTCGCACCGCCCCGCCCGGCAAGAGCAAGAGCGTGATGAAAGCCGCTCGCGCTCAGGCGGCGCGCGAGGGGCATTTGTCGAATTTTAGTCGCAAGGAGCGCGGTCTCTAAGGACCGCGCCCACGCGAGCCGATCAATAACCGCCGACTGCGTTGGCGGGCGCGTAGCCGTAGCTGTCGTAGCCGCGATCCCACGCGCTGTAGCGCGGATTCATGACGCAGTTGCCGCCGGCGCCGCTCGCGGTGAAACGGCAAGACGAGTAGCTGGCGTAGTTGCAGTCGCCGGGGTAGCCCTGCTGCTTGCCCTGGATGCAGTACGGATATTCGACGCTCGCCGCCGCCGGCTGGGCGCCGATCAGTTGCGTCGCGCCAAGTGCGCCGAGCGCCATCACTGCCAATGCCAGACGTCTCATCTCGCTCTCCTTGTGTTGTCACCGATGCGAGACAGAACCGCAGCGTCCGAGTGCCGTTCCGGACCGGCTTTCACAAAAGCATCATCGAAGCTGCGACGCGTCGCCGCCGCACCGCGCGCTGAGCCTTGCGATCCGCGCATCCGGTGACGCCGGCCGGACCGATTGCGCGCCGTCGCGGCGGATGGCAAACCTCCCATCATGCGACCGCGTGCGAATTGCGCAGCGCGGAACGCCAACAACAACGCGCAGCACGCGCGGGACAAAAGGAGGACGAGACATGTCGCAGCTGATCGAAGCGCCGGGCGTGGTGACGCCATTCGACGGAATGGACGTGCCGTGGCTGCTGAAGCTGCACGCCGAGGCGCGGCGCGAGCATCCTTTCGTGATCTGGGCGCCGTTCGACGGCCCGTCGCGGAGCTGGAGCTACGGCGAATTCCATGAGCGCGTCGGCGCGCTCGCCGCCGGCCTCGCCAAGCGCGGCATCAAGCCAGGCGATTACCTGCTGATCCATCTCGACAATTGCGTCGAGTTTCTGCTCGCTTGGTTCGCCTGCACGGAGCTCGGTGCAATTGCGGTCACCACCAACACCCGTTCGGCCGCCGCAGAGATCGAGTACTTCGCCGACCATTGCGGCGCGGTCGCCGCCATCACCCAGCCGGCCTATGCCGATCTGGTGGCCACGAACTGCAAGAAACTGAAATGGATGGCGGTGATCGGACACGATCCCGGCGCGGCAATCGCAGCGCAGCCGGTCGCAAAGGGCGACTCGTTCGACAGTCTGTTTGGCGACAGCGCCGACCGGCCGCGTCGCCCGACCGATCCGCTGGCGCCGTGCAGCGTGCAATACACCTCGGGCACCACGTCGCGCCCCAAGGCGGTGCTGTGGACCCACGCCAACGCGCTGTGGGGCGCCAAGATCAACGCCGCGCACCAGACGCTGCGCGCCGATGACGTGCATCTGTTGTATCTGCCGCTGTTCCACACCAATGCGCTGGCCTATTCGATGCTGTCGACGCTGTGGGTCGGCGGCACTGTCGTGGTGCAGCCGCGGTTCTCGGCGAGCCGCTTCTGGAAGGTCTCGCTGGAGCATGGCTGCACCTGGCTGTCGACGATCCCGTTCTGCATGAAGGCGCTGCTCGAGCACGAGGTCCCGAAGACGCATCGCTTCCGGCTGTGGGGCACCGCAGTGGCCGAACCGCCGCCGTTCGCCTCGTTCGGCATCAAGATCATCGGCTGGTGGGGCATGACCGAGACCATCACCCACGGCATCATCGCCGAAGCCGATCAGCTCAACACGCCGATATCGATCGGCCGCGCTGCGCCCGAATACGCGATCCGCATCGTCGGTGACGACGGCGCCCCGACACGCGTCGGCGACACCGGCAACCTGCTGATCAAAGGCGTGCCGGGTCTGTCGCTGTTCAAGGAGTATCTGCATAACGAGGCGGCGACGCGCGACAGTTTCGATGAGTTCGGTTACTTCATCACCGGCGACCGCGTGACGCGGCTCGAGCACGGCGCAATTCGGTTCGGCGACCGTGCCAAGGACATGCTGAAGGTCGGCGGCGAGAATGTCGCGGCATCCGAAATCGAGCAGGTGGTGATCACCGTGCCGGGCGTGCGCGAAGCCGCGGTGGTGGCCAAGAAACACCCGATGCTCGACGAGGTGCCGGTGGTGTTCGTAATCCCGCAGGGCGGCGTCGCCGCGGCGCCGCCGGATTTTGCCGATCGCATCACCGCCGCCTGCGCGGCCGCGCTCGCCGACTTCAAACGGCCGCGTGAAGTGCGGCTGGTCGACGACATGCCGCGCTCGACGCTGGAGAAGGTGGCGAAAGCCGAACTCCGCAAGATGCTGGCGGAGTAATCATCCCTCACGTCATTCCGGGGCGCGCCGCGAGGCGCGAACCCGGAATCTCGAGGTTCAGGACGAAGCAATTCCGGGTCCGCTTCGCGCGTCCCGGAAATGACAGGGCCCGATCAGCCGCCCATCGCCACCGGGCGGAACGCCTGCAGCAGGCGCTGGTCGATCTTGCCGCCCATGTTCTCCATCGTGATGAAGGCCTGCAGCGGCGACATCGGCTTGTGGTTCTTGCGCGGCGCGACCAGCGACGCGAAGATATCGACGATCGTGGTGATGCGGACGATGTCGGCGATCTGATCGCCGTGCAGCCCGTCCGGATAGCCCGAGCCGTCGAGCAGTTCGTGATGGTGCAGCACGACGTCGAGCGTCTCGCGCGGGAAGCTGCCTTCGGCGACCAGCGCCTCGTAGCCGAGCCGCGGATGCTCGCGATATTTGCGCAGCGCCTCGCCCTTCAGATTGTCGAGATTGTCGAGCGCCGAGACATCCACATACGCCTTGCCGACGTCGTACAGCAGCGCCGCACGGGTCAGCCGGCGCTGATCCTCTTCGCGCATGCCGAGGTATTGCGCGAACGCCACCGCGAAGCCGGTCGCGAACAGGCACAGCCGATAGCTCTCGTCGTGATGGCGGCCGACGGTGGCGAGCCATTCCCGGAGCGACGAGCGCTTGATCGCCTTGAGGATCGGACCTTCCGCCTGCATCACGTCCTGGAACGTCAGCGGCTTGCCGTGCAGCCGCTCGAAGATCTTCACCAGCACCTTGTGGGCGGCGGTGACGCCGTCGCTCAGCGCTTCGGCGCGGGCGGTCGCGGTGTCTTCGGAAGGATCGGGAAATGCCGAGCGGACCCGCTGCAACAGATCGCGCGGATCGAACGGACGGGCGATGGTGTCGGTCGCGCCGAGCGCCCACGCCTGCATCGAGCCGTGATGCAACTCGTCGGCGAGCACGAACAGCCGCGGCATCGGCTGATAGGCGCCGCCGAGCAGCTTGCGCCGAACCAGTTGCACGCTGTCGGCCGAGCGCAGATTGATATCGACCACAATGCCCGACAGATCGCGCGCCGGCGCGTCAGGCAGGTGCGCCGTCGGCACGGTCTCGACCTCCGCCACGCTCGCCAGAATGCCCGCGATGTCGACGCTGCCGTCACGGCGATCGGACGCCAGCAACAAACGCCGGCGCGGCGCAGGGTTGGAGGCGGGCTGTCGGGCTAATGCATTCATGAAGGTCACCGGGATTGCTACCGTTGGCAGGTAATGTCCTTACACTAACGAGAAACTGGTTCCCTGAGATTAATGGGCGTTGTTAACGAGCCGTGACCTTCACGTTTCACATTTGATACAATGTCAAAACCGTGATTATGCGAGGTCTCGCTCTGACCAGCTGCAGCGTTATGATTGCTGCGACAGAGTGCCGTGATGAATGGGGCGGAACGGGGACAGATGACTGCGACAAATCTAGCGATCGCACCTCGGCTCTGTGGTGCTGCAACTCTGGCGGGCGCGCTGCTGCTATCGGCCGCGCCGGCGTTCGCGCAACAACCTGCGGTGACCGTCCCGCCGCCGTTCGTCGCGACACTGTCCAACACCACGCCGCTGGTGTTCGGCATGGATGCCAACCAGGCGGCCACAGCGCTCGGCATGCCGCTCAACTACGTCAGCGGCAAACCCGGCGACGAGATTTTCATGGTGATCCGCACCCAGGGCGGCAGCGGCTTCTTCGACCGCCGCGACCGGCTGTATCTGCAATTCCGTCACGGCCGGCTGGCAGGATGGAAGGGCGACTGGGGCCGCAACTGGATGTGGCGCTAACCGCCGCCAGCTTCGTCGCACCGACCTCATCATCACATGCGCAAAGGATCGCCCGTGGGACACGACATCACGCTGAAGGCTGCTGACGGTTTCGAACTCGGCGGTTATCGGGCCGATCCCGCCGGTCCGCCGAAAGCCGCAATCGTGGTGATCCAGGAGATCTTCGGCGTCAATCACCACATCCGCAACGTCTGCGACCGCCTCGCCGCGGAAGGCTACGTCGCTCTCGCGCCGTCGATCTTCGATCGCAGCGAGCGCAACTTCCAGAGCGGCTATTCGCCGGACGAGATCGCGGTGGCGCGCAAGTTCGTCGCCAATCCCGACTGGCCGGCGATGCTGCGCGACACTCAGGCGGCGATCGACGCCGTCAGTAGCATCGGACCGGTCGGCATCATCGGCTTTTGCCTCGGCGGCAGCGTCGCCTATGCGGCGGCCACCAAGCTGCACGGGCTGAAGGCCGCGGTCGGCTATTACGGCGGCGCCATTGTGCGTTTCGCCGACGACAAGCCATTGGTGCCGACGCAATTGCATTTCGGCGAAAAGGACTCCGGGATTCCGCTCAGCGACGTCGATGCGATCCGGACCAAGCGGCCGGAGGTCGAGATCCTGGCCTATCCGGGCGCGCAGCACGGCTTCGGCTGCGACGAACGCGCCAGCTACGACAAGCCGAGCTCAGACCTGGCGTGGCAACGCAGCCTGACGTTCTTCGCCGCGCATCTGAAGTAAAGCAGGATCGGACAGCGCGTTCGCCGGCTCAGAACCAGCGTTCGCCGACATAGACGGTGTCGCCGGGGCTCAGCGGCGTGCCGAGCGGCACCACCTCGCGCACCATGCCGCCGCCTTCCGGATGCGTCACCGTGACCCGGTCGCGCTGGGCGCGCGGGGTGAAGCCGCCGGCAATCGCAACCGCGCTCTCGACGCTCATATGCGGCACGTACGGGTATTGGCCAGGCGCCGTGACCTCGCCGAGGATGAAGAACGGCCGATACGATTCCACTTCGACCGCGACCGACGGCTCGCGAATGAAGCCGCGGCGCAGCCGCGCGGTGATTTCGGCCGCAAGACCGGCGGGGGTGCGACCGCGTGCCGGCACCGCGCCGATCAGCGGCATGGTGATCGAGCCGGCGGCATCGATCGCATAGGTGTTGGTAAGCCCTTCCTGGCCATACACGACGACGCGCAGCCGATCGCCGGCATCGAGCCGGTAGGCCGGCTCCCCGCTCGGCGCCGCATAGGCAGCAGCCATCGGCGGAACGCCACCGCCATAGGCCATGGTGTCGAGGGTGTTCTGTGGCTGCACCATCGCGACCGGCCCAGGCCGCCGCATGCAGCCGCCCAGCGCGAGCGCGGTCGCCACGATGATCATCGATACTTGAAACGCGCCTACGACACGCACTGGAGCTATCCCTTGCCACGAGACAGCTTCGTTTATGCCCCGTTAGGGTTAACAAACGGTTTGGGTTTGGCTTGCGCCCCCGTACTCGCGCGAGGCCCGTCCGCCGCCGGGGCGACGGACGAACGCGATCGTCAGGCGGTGACGCCGACCCCGACCGGGCACGACACGCCGGTGCCGCCGAGCCCGCAATAGCCGCCGGGATTCTTGGCGAGATATTGCTGGTGGTAGTCCTCGGCATAATAGAAGGGACCGGACGGTGCGATCTCGGTGGTGATCGGCCCATAGCCCTTGGCCTTCAGCGCAGCGCCATAGGTCGTGCGTGAGGCTTCCGCCGCGCGCTTCTGGTCGTCGCCGAACGTGTAGATCGCCGAGCGATACTGCGAACCGACGTCGTTGCCCTGCCGCATCCCCTGGGTCGGATCGTGGCTTTCCCAGAACGTCTTGAGCAGCGCCTCGTAGGAGATCTTGGCCGGATCGAACACCACCAGCACCACTTCGGTGTGGCCGGTGCGGCCCGAGCAGACCTCCTCGTAGGTCGGATTGGGCGTGAAGCCGCCGGCATAGCCCACCGCGGTGCTGTAAACGCCGTCGCCGAGCTGCCAGAACTTGCGCTCGGCGCCCCAGAAACAGCCGAGCCCGAACACTGCCTGCTGCAGGCCTTCCGGGAACGGCGGCTGCAGCCGGTTGCCGTTCACGAAATGCGTCTGTGCCGTCGGGATCGGCGTCGGCCGGCCCGGCAACGCCTCGTCGGCACTCGGCATTGCGGTCGATTTGCGCATGAAGAACATCGAAGACCCTCCCGGCGCGGCCGATTGCGGCGGATGCCGCGCGTCCGCGCCCGCATGATGGCGACAGCCGAGCCTCAGCGTGGCGCTGATGCAATCGGCTCTCAACTCAATTTCAGGATATAGGTGTCTTCGCAGCGGCGGCGAGATTGTTACGCCGCGCTCCGCCCGTCAGTCGCGGGCGTAGCCGATCAGCGGCTTGCGCGGACGGAACAGCAGCATCAGCGCCAGCCCGATCACGCCCAGCACCGCGAAGGTCGGCTGGGTCAGCACGAACTTGGCCATGTGGGTCCAAAGCCACGGGGCGGTCTGCTCGACCCAGTCGTGAAACGACTGCTGGCTGGCCTGGTGGATGTCGTTCCAGAAGTCGCCGAGCTTGGTCCACTGCACCGAATTGTCGGCGACCGACCGCGCGCCGTCATAGACCAGGAAGATGAACCCCCCGGTCAGGAACAGCAGGCCGATCAGCCGAAAGAAGCCGCGGATCATCTCAACCACCCCGATCAGAAATTCGCCTCTGCCCCAGGCCGGGCTTACCGGGCAGAACGGCAGAATTCAACCTCGTCAGCAACTTGGACCACATCTGGAGCGCCTCAGGCCCTGGGCCGGAACCGCCCCGGGCCCTAGAACCGCGCGTCCCCGTTGACGCTGGAAGGCACTGCCAGTATAACGCGGCCGATGGCGGTAGGGGCGATCCTGCCGCCGCTGTTCTTTGGGCGGCGCCGTGAATTGCGGCCGTGTCGGCTCCGGGAGCATCTTCAGCAACATCCGGAACACACGGCGCGTCGCGATTGCGGCTCCGCCAATCAGCCCCGGCCGCTCGAGCAGAGGCCGCTGCAGGATTTGAGAGATCATGGCTAATACGTCTTCCGCCAAGAAAGCGACCCGCAAGATCGCCCGGCGCACCGCGGTGAACAAGTCGCGTCGGACTCAGATGCGTGGGTCGGTCCGGACCGTCGAAGAGGCGATCGCGAGCGGCGACCGCGAAGCGGCGCTGAAGGCGATGGCTCGCGCCGAGCCCGAGCTGATGCGCGCTGCGCAGCGCAACATCATCCACCGGAACGCCGCGAGCCGGAAGGTGTCGCGCCTGACCCACAGCATCGCCAAGCTGGCGAAGTAATTCTCACCATCATCTTGGATGGTTTCGATGCCCGGCTCTGCCGGGCATTTTCTTTTTCGGCGACCGCTTGCGCCAGCATGACCATGCTCGCCGCGCCCGGTCGTGTAGTTGCTCACTCGATTACGGTACGCGCTCGCTCATAATTTGAATCGAATGACGCGCGTCTTCGCCGTCACCTGCCTCGTTCCGGAACAACACACCATCAAGCGTCAACCGCGCTTGACGCACGGCTCAAGAAAACGCTGCGGCACAGCAGGAACTCCGATCTTTGTCGGACTCGCTTGACTTTCGACGCGCGCTTCCTCGTGCAACTACGCGGTCGTTTGTGACAAGGGTTACCCTGTCCGAGCGCTCACAAAAATCCGCGGCGAGCGAACCACTTATCGGCAAAGCGCGGACGACCATTTGGAAAACGCCCCCGCCCGAGCGTCAAAGGTAAAGGATTCATGAAATTCTTTTAGGCACGCGGCCAAAATGTCACGCTCGCAACGCACATCGAATCTATGCACAGATTCAAAATCTTGCCGATCCCGAAGTGATTAGTTGCCTGTTCTGCT